>JASFMO010000050.1:0-13670 GCA_050117535.1 Gemmatimonadales bacterium
CAGCAAGCGCTTGAACAGCGGCTCGGTGATACCAGTACCGATATGTTGAAGCGGTTGTTCAGGAGGAGGCCTCCGCCGAATTGAGGCCTTGGATAATGCAGACAGCCCGTGGAGGTGTAATGGCGACGAACTTCCCGCTTTCGGAACTGTTAACGGCCATCGATGAGCAGGACGCCGCCAAGTTCGCGTCGTACCTGACCGAGGATGCTGTATTCCGTTATGGCAGCAGTCCCCCGGTGAAGGGGCGGCAAGCGGTTCAGGATTTCGTGGCTGGTTTCTTTGCCAACCTGGACGCGTTGAGTCACCGAGTGTCGGCGAAATGGGAGGACGGGGACGCGCTGATCTGCGAAGGGGAAGTCACGTACACTCTGCCGAACGGGAAAGAGGTAACGGTTCCGTTCGTCAACGTGTTTGGCATGCAGAACGACAGGATCAAGGATTACAAGATCTACATTGACCCCACGCCGCTCGCCGGTTGAAGCGCGGCCTGATCGCTGACCTTCGCGGTCGGCGCGACTGACGAAAGAAGCGAGGCGCCGGAAGTTGGACCGGCGCCTCGTCGTCTTTCGCGGCACGGTATGGAGGCGGCTACTTCTTCTTGGCCGCGGGTTTCTTCTTGGCGGCGGGTTTTTTCTTGGCCGGCGCCTTCTTCTTGGCGGCTGCCTTCTTCTTGGCGGCTTCGCGCTTCTTCTTCTCTGCTGCCCTCTTCTTGGCCGCCGCCTCACGCTTCTTCTTGGCGGCCGCCTTCTTCTTGGCGGCTTCGCGCTTCTTCTTCTCCGCCGCCTTCTTCTTGGCGGCCGCCTCGCGCTTCTTCCTGGCGGCTTCCTTCTTCTTCGCCGCCTCTTTCTTCTTCTTTTCGGCGGCGCGCTTTTTCGCCGCTGCCTTCCGCGCCGCCTCGAGCTTCTTCTTGGCCGCCGTCGCTTGCTTGGTCGCCGTCTTCTTCGTGGACGCGATCTTCTTCTTCGCTTTAGCGGTCGTCTTCTGTATCGTCGTCGCTTTTGCCATACGGACCTCCCTCGGTTTCCGATCCTGGGCGCGCTAAAGAAGTCGCTGGAAGTAGGCTGAAGAGGCCTCGCGCGTCAAGCTCGCCGTCCCTCGTTCCTCCTCAGCGCTGTGCGGAATCTCTGGCGGAATCCGTCTAGAACCCGCCTCCCCCGCCGCCGCCGAAGCCGCCACCCGAGAAGCCGCCGCCACCGCTGAATCCCGAGCCGCTGCTCGCCGAACGCGGCGCCGTCACCAGCGCGGCGCCCGTCGCGGAGGTCATGTTGCCCAGCGAGCGCGAGAAGTAGTGGGCGTGGAAGTGCGATGGATAAGCGCTCACGTACCATCCCGGCGGTTCCACGATGATCGAGGCGAAAGCGTCGGTCCATTTCTCCTCCAGTCCCATCGCGGCGGCGAAGGGGAGGAGCTTCTCGAAGTGTTCGAGCGTGGCGTACTTCAATCGGTCGCGGTCGACGCGATCGATGTACTCGCGAAGACCGAGTGCGTGGTTCAGTATCGTCACGCCTTTCATCGTACGGGCGGGCATGAACAGGCCAAACCCAATGACAACGACCGGCACGGCGATCAGCGATGCCCAACGGACCACTGGAAGGCCGAGGTCATTGTTGGTTGCCAGGATGCCGAGACCAACGGCGAAGGCGCCGGCGACGACGCCGATGCCGACCCATGTCCCCTGGACCTTTTCGGGGCGCGCCGTGAAGAGTTTCGGCGGCTTGGTCAGCTGGCCGTAGATCTGTCGTTTGATCTTCTCGACGTGCTTGTAGAACTTCTTCTTCAGCGCCGAGACTCTCACCGTGCGCTCGACACCGAAGTCGCCCTCCTCGGCGGCCAGCGCCCAGAGCGCGCGCAACGTCTCGTGCTCGAAGTCCTTCAGGTCGGTGACATCGGCCGGGTCTGTCAGCACGTGAATGATGTGGTCCTTCGGTTTCTTTCGCCGTCGGCTCGGTACCTCTTCGATGCGCAGGTGGCCGCGGATCGCCAGATCGATAATCGTGGCCGATAGGTCGCGCGGGTCGACTGTGAAGTCCATCAGCGTTCCCACCTCGGCCGGTCTCAGCGCTTCCGGCGGATCGTATTGCGGCATGATGGACCGACCGAGCTCCGGGTCACGGCCTTTACGCCACCACATCCGGAACATGAGGAAGAAGGCGATGAAGGGGATGGGCAGGAACAGGTAATCGCGGATCAACCAACCCAGGCGCGCGGTGGCGGAGGGCTGTGCTACGACATCGGGGTCCCAGCCGACCACAACGGTCAGACCTTCCCGCGGCGCCAATCGCCGAGCCGTCTCGAAGCGGACGGTCGAGCCCTGGACGTCCTGGTCGTAGTCCGAGCCGCTCGCGCCGCGCGCGCCCGTATAAGCCACGGCGCGGACTCCGGTCACTTGGGCGGGTAGCTGCACAGCCGCCCGAACGCGATCGATCGGCACCTCCCACTCGTCGCCCGTCACGTTCCAGTACAGCTCGTCGTGCGACCAATCCATCCCTTCGTCGTCGTCGAAGTGACGCAGCGCATTGCCGACCCGATACCGATAGACGACGGTGCGCGTCGCGTCTCGCGCCCCGGGCACCCAGGTCTTGATGTTGATCAGCGCGCCCTCGCGTTTGGCCTCGTGGCGCAGAGCGTTCCCCTCACCGTCGGCCACCGACTCGACGTCCAGATCGATCCGGTGTCGCCGGCCATCATCCAATCGGTATTTCACCGGGATGAAGCGATAGACGCCGTTCCACGATCCATCGAAGCGGAATGTGATCCGCTCCTCCACATCGACCGAGCCGTCTAAGTTGATGGCATACCGGGCATCGAAGAGGTCGATCGTCAGGCGTCGACTCTGCGCTCGTGCCGGCTCGACGGCTGCGAGGCTGACGGTCACGACGGCCAACGTAGACCCGATTGCCGCTCGCAGCGCCGGGCGAAACTGGCTCCACTCGAAGAACGACATGGGTCAGCCTCTCCTAGCTGAAGTCCACCTTCGGGGCCTCGCGCTCCTCGGGCGACTCGAGCTCGAAGTACTCCCGATCCTTGAAGCCGAACAGCGAGGCGATGATGCTCGATGGCACGACATGCACCTTCGTGTTGTAGTCGCGAACCACGGCATTGTAGTAACGCCGCGCGGCCTGGATCTTGTCCTCGATCTCGGACAGCGTGCCTTGCAACTGGCCGAAGTTCTCCGAAGCGCGCAGGTCCGGGTAATTTTCTGCCACCGCGAACACCGAGCGCAGCGCCTGGGTGAGCATGTTCTCCGCCTTGGCCTGTTCGGCGGGGCCTTGAGCGGCGATCGCCTGCGATCGCAGTTCGGTCACCTTCTCGAAGACGCCCTTCTCGTGACTGGCGTAGCCCTTCACCGTCTCCACGAGGTTGGGGATCAGGTCGTAACGCCGCTTGAGCTGCGCGTCGATGTCGGCCCAGGCGGCGTCAGCGCGGACGCGCAGCGATGCCAACCCGTTGTAAAGTACGACGGCGATGATGACGATCGCCGCGACCAGGATGATGATGACGAAACTGTTCATTCCACTCCTCCCATTGTCGATCGATCTCCGCCCCCAAGATGGGTCGCAGACATGGGGGTCCGAAAGCCCACCCGCGCCGGGCTCGCGGCCGGCGACAGCGGTTCCCTCGACCGATCGCCTGCCCGAGACCCAGGCTGTAGTCGCGCCGCTGGTCGTTCGTTGGGCCTATCCCGACCGGGGGGAAACCCTATCTTGAGCCGACACGTCAGTAGGGATGACGACTTTCCCCTTGAGGCCCCGATCGGTTCGAGACCAGGAGGACTACCGTGAGGCTGCAACGCTACCCGATGGCCATCGTCAGCGGCTGGATGCTGCTGTGTCTGACTCTGGCTCCGGCCCAGCTCATCGCTCAACGGACGGCGGTCTATGCCGAGGCGCCGGCGCCCGACCGCTACGCCGAAGCGATCGACTTCGCCCGCGCGATCATGACGGCGATAGGAGGTCAGAGCGGGACACCGGGTATGTCGGTGGCCGTCGGCATCGACGGAGAGATCGTCTGGTCCGAGGGCTTCGGTTACGCCGACGTCGAGAACCGAACCCCCGTCTGGGAGGAGACGAAGTTCCGCATCGGGAGCGTCTCGAAACCGATCACGGCGGCGGCGCTCGGCCTGCTGTACGAGCAGGGCAAGCTGGATCTCGACGCGCCGGTTCAGCGCTACGTCCCGAGCTTTCCGGAGAAACGCTGGCCGATCACGATCCGGCAGGTGGCGGGCCACTTGGCGGGCATACGGCACTATCGGGGCGACGAGTTCCTGAGCACGAAGCGCTACGCGACCGTGTCGGAAGGGCTCGAGATGTTCCAGGACGATTCGTTGCTGTTCCAGCCCGGCGAACGCTTCTCGTACTCGAGCTACGGCTGGAACCTGCTCAGCGCCGTGGTGGAGAGCGCGTCGGGCGAAGACTTCCTCACTTACATGGAAGACAACGTCTTCGGCCCCTTGGACATGGTGCACACGATCGCCGATCACACGGACAGCATCATCCCACAGCGCACGAGCTTCTACGAGCGTGCCGAGGATGGCCGGGTACTGAACGCCCCGTTCGTCGACAACAGCTACAAGTGGGCCGGCGGCGGCTTCCTATCGACGCCCGAGGATCTGGTGCGGTTTGGCTTGGCTCACCTGGACGGTGAGTTCATGGCGCGGGAAACCGTCGAGACGTTGTGGGCGTCGCAGCGAACGAACGATGGCTCCGAAACGGACTATGGCATCGGCTGGGGATCGGGCATGACGGGTGGAATGATCCGGTACGTCCAGCACGGCGGCGGCTCGGTGGGCGGCACGACGTTCTTGTTGATCCTACCGGAGCAGCGGGCGGCCGTCGCCATGGTCGGCAACATGTCGCAGGCCCCGACGGGCTACGTACCGTCCCTCCTGATACTCGAGGCCTTCCTGGTGCCCGAGGGTTTGGTGGCGGAGGCCGAGGGCGCCGGTCCGAACTTGGCCGGCCACTACCAGTGCTCGGGCGAGTTTCGCGGCGAGTCGATCGGAGGCGGCGAGCTGGACTTGCGTGGGTCGCCGGCGGACTACTGGGGTCGCATAACGTGGAGCAACGAGACCACCGACGAGATCTTCTATGCCATCGGCCGAGGCGACGAGACGCGGCTGATCACGGTGGACGGGCGCGGCGGCCTGACCGAGACGCGGCTGCACGCGGAGGGCAACGGCATCGCCGGCACCTGGTTCAGCGGCGGAAGACGTGGCACTCTGAGCTGCGAGCGCCGCTAAGGACCTTATCGCCGCTGGAATTGAATCGTTCGACCGCGGGACCGACCGACACCGGCTAGCGGGCTCCCGGACGCCGTTACGGCTGCGAGGGCTCGGGCATGACGGGCTTGATCGGGATCTGCCAGATCCCGTCCTCGTCTTCGATCGGGGCCACGAGGACGAGCGCGTCCGAGGTCCCCGCCCACGACACCGACCAGATGCCGCTTGGAAGGCGAATCCTCGTCACCTGGCCGTCGTCCAGCGCGACCACCTCGACAACGCTCTCGGAGCCGGCGCTGTCCGCCGGGACCCGCTGGAGCAGCCATTCGCCGTTGGGCGCGAGTCCCAGGAACTCGCCGCCGTCGCGAACCGCGTCGGCTGCCCCGGACGCGACGGAGACCTTCTTCACCCGGTGCGGCGCTTCGGGCGACGGCGCGAACGGCAACAACCCGTAGTAGATCGACCGCCCGTCGGGCGCCCAGTCGAGCCGATAGATCGACCCTCGTTCGCGAAGTAGCCGACGGCGGCTTCGCGTCTCCCAATCGATGATGTGAAGCTCGCTGGCGCCGGCGGCGGTGGACCGCGCGGCGACGAGGGCGATGCGCGTGCCGTCGGGAGAGAAGGCGAAGGCGTTGGCTTCGATGTAGATGAGCAAGCGGGGCGGATCGATCGGCCGTCCGGTCTCGAGATCGAGCTCGACCGTCCAGACGCGGGGCGGGCCGATGGCGGCGATGAAGCCGAGCCGGTCGCCCGAAGGTGACCAGCGGGGGTAGTAGGCCGCCCACATCTTCCGAAACGCGTACGGCTCGCTGCCGTCGGCGGGCACGATCCAGAGTATCGGGTCCGGTCGCGTCTGGATGGCGGCGAACATCCGGCCGTCCGGGGATGGTGCCACGGTGGGGTGAATCGGCGCTTCGACTGCGGCGACGGGCATCGGCCGCGGCGCCAAGAGGATCACCGAATCGGCTGGCGGTGTCACCGAATCGGTCGAAAGCACCGCCGAAGTGTCGGGTGGCGGCGGCGCCTGTGCGACGGCCGGCTTCGCCGCCAGTATCAGCAGGACGAGCGTGGATCCGGCGGTCGGGCGGAACGGTGTCGTCATCGGGCTGGCCATACCCCCAGGCGAATCGTGATCTCCAATCGTTGGTCTCGACGTACTATCTCTACGGACACCGCTTGGTCAATACGCTCGGGCGAAAGCGCGGCCTGCAGCGAGGCCATCCCGGTCACCGGATCGCCGTCCAGCGACACGACGATATCACCGGCGCGCAATCCAGCCCGGTCGGCGGGTCCGCCCGATTCGATCTCCGCCACCTCGACGCCGGAATGCTGCTCGCGCGTCAGACGCCGCGCCTCCCGGGCGAGCAGCGGCCGCTCGCGCCCCGACAGGCCCAGGTAGGAGCGGCGATAGATGCCGTGCGAGATCAGCGCCGAGAGGATGCGGCGCGTCGTGTGATTGACGGGCACCGCGAACCCGATGCCGGCGCCGCGACCGATCGCGGCCGTGTTGATGCCCACCACGGCCGCGTGACTGGTCACCAACGGGCCGCCGGAGTTGCCCGGGTTGATGGCGGCGTCGGTCTGGATGACGTTGTCGATCAGCCGGCCCGCGACCGTCCGCATCGAACGACCCAGCGCCGAGACGACGCCGGCGGTGACGGTCGAGTGGAAGCCGTACGGGCTCCCTATCGCCAGCACCAGCTGGCCCACCTGCAGGTCACTGGCATCGCCGAAGTCCGCGACGGGCAGGTTGCTGGCATTGGCCCGCAGCACCGCCAGGTCGCTGGCCGCGTCCGTGCCCAGGACATCGGCCTCGGCGTCCTCGCCGTCGGCGAAGGCGATCTCGACCTTCTTCGCGGTCTCCACGACGTGGTTGTTGGTCACGATCAGGCCGTCGGGGGCGATCACGACGCCGGATCCATTGCCGGCGGAGGGGTCTTCCCACGGAATCCAGCCGCGCCCCGTGACCGAGATGTTGACCACGGTGGGACGAAGCTTCTCGGCGACCTCGATGACCGCCTGACTGTAGGCGTCGAGGATGCGTGCGGCACCGGAGTCCGAGTCATCCGGTGGTCCTTTCTTGGCGGCGTCGCCTGAGCCCTTCGGCATCGGAGTCACGCTGTCCATCACGGGCCTGCCTTGTTCCAGGGTAGTGAGATACACTACCCGGCATCGCTCGAGCCGGTTTCAGTGCGCTGTCTGGGCGTACGTGTTTTTCCTATAATGGCGTTTCCATCGCGTTGCAAATCAACTACGGGAGGCGATATGAAACACGCCGCCTTTCTGGCCGCCGCTCTGGCGGTACTCATAGTCGCGCCGGCGCAGGCGCAGCGGACGGAACGACCGCGGCGACCGGTGCACACGTATTCGATCGTGGCCCGCGATTCGGTAACGGGCCAGTTGGGTGTGGCGGTTCAGTCGCACTGGTTCTCGGTGGGGTCGATCGTCTCGTGGGCCGAGCCCGGCGTGGGAGCGGTGGCGACGCAATCGTTCGTCGAGGTCTCGTACGGCCCGCTGGGGCTCGAGCTGATGCGCTCGGGCAGGAGCGCCGCCCAGACTCTTACGGCGTTGCTGGCCGGGGACGAGCATGCGGACGTCCGCCAGGTGGCGATGGTGGATGCGCGGGGCAACGTCGCGGCCCACACCGGCGAGAACGCGATCATCGAAGCCTGCGACCGCCAGGGTGACGGATACTCGGTGCAGGCCAACTTGATGCTGAATTCCACCGTCTGCGATGCGATGGCCACCGTCTTCGAGTCTACACAAGGTGACCTCGCCGAGCGGCTGATGTTGGCGCTCGAGGCGGCACAGGCGGAGGGCGGCGATATCCGCGGGAAACAGTCGGCGGCGATCCTCGTCGTCGGCGCCGACCGCGGGCTTCCAGCCTGGGGCGGCCGCGTCTTCGACCTGCGGGTCGAGGACCACCCTCAACCGCTGGTAGAGATGAGACGCCTGCTGACCCTGGCTCGGGCCTACAACTACATGAATCAGGGCGACGAGCTGATGACGCAGGGCGACGTCGAGTCGGCCGTCGAGGCGTACAGCATAGCGGAGGTGCTGGTTCCCAGCAGTCACGAGATGATCTTCTGGCACGCCGCAACGCTAGCCGGGGTCGGACGAGTGGAGGAGTCGCTACCCCTGTTTCGGCGAGCCTTCGCGATGTGGCCTAATTGGCGCACCCTCGTGCCGCGTCTGCCGGCGGCGGGACTGTTGCCGGACGACCCGGAGCTGATCGATCGGATCATTGGTGTGAGATAATAGAAGAGTGGTGTGCCTGGGAACCTGGAGGTTGAGGATGACATCCGTAGCTAGATCCATGCTGTCGATCGCGGCGCTCGTGGCGCTGGCCGGACCTCGTGCCGTGTGGGGGCAGGAACTTCCCGTCCTCGATCCCTCCCACGCTCGACTGATCGCGCAGGAGGTCTCGGGCGACGCGGCCTACGAGCACATCCGGCACAACACACACCATCATCGGCCGCGCGGCGGGTCGGATGGGCTGTGGAAGGTGGCGGAGTACTACGCGCAGAAGGCGCGCGAGTTCGGGTTGACGGACGTCAGCTTGATCAAGCAGGCCTACGGCACGCCGCCGTGGAACGCACGGTTCGCCGACTTGTGGATCATCGAGCCGGAGCCCGAGCGATTGGCCAGTACTTTACAGTCGGCGCTGCACCTGGCGGACTACAGTCGCAGCGCCGATGTGACGGCCGAGCTCGTGGACATTGGCGCCGGCAGCGCCGAGGAACTCGCGCAGGTGGACGTCGCGGGCAAGATCGTGCTGACCTATGGCTCGCTCTTTTCGGTGATGTCGCGCGCGGTCGGTGAAGGTGGGGCGCTGGGGCTGGTGTGGTACCCGAGCCCCTTCGGTGGCCAGAGCGCCTATCCCGATCAGCTGCAATGGATCCGCTCGCCGGTGCGGGGATCCGATGGCTTCGAGCCGACCTTCGCCTTTGGGCTCTCGCTGCGCCAGGGGCTCGAGCTGCGGAACCGGCTGGCGGCGGCCGACCGGCCGCTGCGCGTTCGGGCGGTCGTCGACGCCGAGTTCACGTCGCAACAGGGTGATGAGCCTTGGCAGGTCATGGTGGAGGCGTTCATCCGCGGCCGCGAGCCCGGCCTGGGGCAGGACGTCGTGCTGACCGGGCACATGCAGGAGGAGGGCACTTCCGCCAACGACGACGCCAGCGGCACGGCCAGCGTCCTCGAGATCGCCCGGGCGTTGAACTCGCTGATCGAGAACGGGCGCTTGCCGCGGCCGCGCCGCGACCTGCGCTTCTGGTGGGTGACGGAGATCTCGAGTCAGCGTCAGTACTTCGCCGACAATCCGGACGCGCATCGCAAGATGTGGGTGAACATCAATCAGGATATGGTCGGCGCCAACCAGGCGCAGGATGTGATGCGCGTTCAGAACATCACGCGACTGCCGGCGACGCGGTTCCACTTCTTCAACGACGTCGTTGAATCGGTGATCGAATACATGGTTCGCGGCAACACGGCGGAACTGGCGCAGCTGCAGGCGGGCAGCGGCTTTTATCCCGAGCCGCACCTCTCGCATCTGGGAACGCGCCATCGCTATAACGCGAAGATGATCTTCTTCCACAACAACACCGATCACATGCCGTTCAACGAGGCGCCGATCGGTGTCCCCGGAACGACGTTCACCAATTGGCCGGACAACTACATTCACAGCAGCGACGACCAGTTGTGGAACATCGACCGCACGCAACTGGGGCGGAACGCGGCGGCGGTGGCGCTCATGGCCTACACGATGGCCAGCGCCGACAGCGCGTCCGCCCCGGCGCTGGCGGCGGAGACGGTCGGCCGGGGCGAGGAGCGCCTGGCCCGTAACACGCGGCTCGGCCTGACGTGGATCGCCACAAGCGCCGACAAGCCGGCCGCGTATCGCAAGGCGGTCGATCAGGTGGGGTACGCCGTCCAGCGCGAGCGGCTCGCCATTCGCTCGCTGGCAGAGGCGCATCCCAGCGCCGCGCGAACCATCGATCCGCAGCTCGAGGAGTTGGATCGGCGCCAGGCGCAGGCGCTTCGCGAGGTCGAGCTGGCCTACCGCCAGGCGACGGGCCAGAGCGCTCCGGTGCCGGAGCTATCGGCGACCGAACAGCGGCTGGCGGAACTCAGGCCGGTGCTGATCGCTGGGCCGCGCGAGTTCCTCGACGGGCGCCGGCAGATCGGCGCGGTGCGCGGCCTTCACTCGTTGATGGCGTTCGAGGTGGTGAACGCCGTTGACGGCGAGCGGACGGGGCTCGACATCTACCGCTTCGTCGCCGCGGAAGCGCGCGAGGCGGGCGCCGTCTATTATGGAACAGTGACGGCCGAAGCCGTGCTGGAGTACTTGGAAAACGTGGCAGCGGCCGGATTGATCGATTTGCGGTGAGGAAGGTGGCCCGAGAATGCGAGAAGCGATATCTGCAGAGGCGAGAGCTCGACTGATCGAAGTCGCGCGAGGCGACGCGCCGGCGGACACGCTGATCAAGAACGCTCGACTCGTGAACGTACGCTCGGGCGAGATTCACGAAGCCGACATCGCGATCTTCGCCGGGCGCATCGCTGGCTTCGGTGACTACGCGGCACGTGAGACCATCGATGTGGCGGGTTCCTACGTCTGTCCGGGGCTGATCGATGCGCACGTCCACATCGAATCGAGCATGGTGACGGTGCCCGAGTTCGCCCGCGCTGTGGTCCCGCGCGGCACGACCGCCGTGGTCACCGATCCGCACGAGATCGCTAACGTGCTCGGCGTGCCGGGCATCCACTACATGCTCGATTCCAGCGAAGGTCTTCCGCTGCGCGTCTTCGCCATGGCGTCCTCCTGCGTGCCGGCCACGCATATGGAGACCTCGGGCGCGGCGCTCGAGGCCTCGGACCTGGAACGTCTTTTCGATCATCCGCGCGTAATCGGACTGGCCGAGGTGATGAACTTCCCCGGCGTTTTCCTCGGGGTGCCCGAGGTCCTCGCTAAGATCGATGCCGCCGGCGAGCGGCCGGTCGATGGCCACGCGCCGGGGCTGTCCGGGTTGCCGCTCAATGCCTACGCGGCGGCCGGGGTCGGTTCGGACCACGAATGTACGCAGCTGCAAGAGGCGCGGGACAAGCTTCGCCGGGGCATGCACATCTTCATCCGCGAGGGAACCACGGCGCGCAATCTCAGGACGCTACTACCGCTGGTCACAACCGCGAACTCGGTGCACTGCTCGTTCTGCACCGACGACAGGCATCCGGAGGACTTGCTCAGCGAGGGGCACATCGACGCGCTGATCCGTTTGGCGGTCGGTGAGGGGCTCGACCCGATCACGGCCATCCAGATGGCGACGATCAACACGGCGACATACTTCGGGCTTCGCGGGCTGGGCGAAGTCTCGCCGGGCTACCGCGCCGACCTGATCGTGTTCGAGGATGCGCGTGACTTCCGCGCGCGGACGGTGTTCGTCGAAGGCCAGGTCGTGGCCGAGCAGGGGGAGTACTTGGGGTCGCGGCCGGTCGCTCCCGCGCCGCCGGGTAGCGGGGTGCGCGTCAGATGGGAGGCCGTCAATCTGGCGGTTTCGGCCGAGGGTGGCTCCCAGGCACGTGTCATCCACGCCATACCGGGCCAGATCGTGACGGGCCAGAGCGTCGAGGAGATGCGAGTGGAAGGCGGCCGCTTGGTAGCCGATCCCGAGCGCGATCTGTTGAAGATCGCCGTGATCGAGCGGCACCGCGCGACGGGGAACGTCGGCGTCGGTTTCGTGCGCGGCTTCGGCCTCAAACGGGGCGCCATCGCCTCGACTGTGGCTCACGACAATCACAACATCGTCGCTTTGGGCGCCAGCGACGAGGATATCCTGCAGGCCGCCCGCTTCGTGGCTGAGAGCGACGGGGGGCAGGCCGTGGTCGCCGACGGGCAAGCGCTCGCCTCGGTTCCCCTGCCCATCGCCGGCCTGATGTCTGACCTGCCCTTGGAGGAGGTTCGGGATAGGGTCGAGGGGTTGGCGCAAGCGGCCCGCGGGCTGGGTGGCACGTTGCCCGATCCGTTGATGACCATGTCATTCCTGGCCTTGGCGGTCATACCCGAGCTCAAGATCACCGACTTAGGGTTGGTCGATGTGAACGAGTTCGCGCTGGTGCCGTTGCAGGCCGATCGGCGTTGATCGGTCGAGTTTACAAACAACCTGTTTACCATATTTTTCCGGTGCCAGCTCGCTCCAGGTGAGAGTTCCTCGTAGTGCGCAGGGCCCCCGAAGCCCTCACACCGCGATTGCGGTCGAGTGCTGGTTCCACGACAAACGGATCCCATTCACCCACGAATCGGCGCGCGCTGCCGCGTGACCGGCGGGGTGCGGAAGACACAAGGAGGAATGATGCAGATCTCGAAGACGATGGAGGAGGCGTTGAACAGCCAGATCAACGCTGAACTGTATTCGGCCTACGTATACGCTTCGATGGCGGCCTATTTCGAGTCGGTGGACTTCAAGGGCTTCGCGATGTGGATGACGGCGCAGGCTCAAGAAGAGGTAGCCCACGCGATGAAGATCTACAACTTCATCATCGAGCGCGGCGGCCGCGTCAAGCTCGCGGCGATCGACGGCCCGCCCACCGAGTGGCAGTCGCCCCTGGCGGCGTTCGAGGCCGCGTACAAGCACGAGCAGCACGTCACCAGCCTGATCCACGGGCTTGTCGCCAAGGCCGTCGAGGAGAAGGACTACGCCACCCAGAACATGCTCGTCTGGTTCGTCGACGAGCAGGTCGAGGAGGAGGCGTCCGCCAGCGAGATCGTCGCGCAGTTGAGGATGCTCGGCACCGAAGGCCCCGCGCTGCTGATGCTCGACCGCGAGCTCGGGAAGCGCAAGTTCGGCGGCGGGGAAGAGGGAGAATAGTCGCAGCCCAAACGGGGGGCCCATCGAGGGTCCCCCGGTACCCCCCCGCGCCCCCCGGCTCGAACCTCTGTCAGCCGTATCCTGCGCTACATATGCAGAACACAGCGCGGTCAGGCAATCTGACTGACGACAGTGCCTTTTGCCCGAACGCCGTCAGCGCCGTGACGGCCTCGAGGTACCGCGCCGCCAACGTCAACGATTTTGTAAGTTGTTGTAGGGCTATCACTTAGTGCTGTTGTTGGAGCGACATCATATGTTTGTCGGAATTCTGGCACGGCTGCTGCCTATACTAAGCGGCGTGAGCCGCTATTAGCAGGTACCCTGTCCCCCAGGTAACCTCATTCCCCCGCTGAAGAAGTTCCGTTGCAGGCTCCGCCGAACATACCGATGAAAGGAATCGACTAGCGTCGTTATCAGTGCCAAGGACCGCTCGACCGTGTGGCTTACTTCCCCTGGCCTACCTATATCCACCCGGCAGTTCCCAAATCCGCACAGCGATATATGTCCCTTCAGTTACACGGTCGAGCGGCTCCTGCCGAGCCGCAAGAGGGGCCCAGCGCCATACCTTGATCTTTGACCATCAAATTTTA
>JASFMO010000051.1:0-13347 GCA_050117535.1 Gemmatimonadales bacterium
GATCAGCCACTGCATCATCAGCGAGGGGCTCAATGTGTCGTTGCATCCCGAGGGCGCACACTCTGCCGGACTGCTGATTGGTGACGATAGCCGCCGCATCGCCGTGATCGGTAACCTGATGGCGCACAACAATGACCGTAACCCGCTACTCAAAGGGAACACCGCCACGATCGTACTCAACAACCTGATCTACAACCCTGGGTACCGGTCGATGCGCATCTCGGATCCGGAAGGCAGCGGCCCGACCATCGCCAGCATCGTCGGCAACGTTCTACGCACGGGGCCGAGCACGGATAACGACTACCTGATCTCTTTCTCGGCCAATTTGAAGCCAGGCACTCAAGTCTACTTGTTCGACAACATCGCTCGCACTCAGGTCCATACGTCGAGAGGACTTGGCCTGGATCCGATCGTCGATAAGGCGCCGATCTGGATTCCAACCCTCAACGTGAAACAGAGCGGCGAGGTCACAGATTGGGTCCTCGCTCACGCCGGCGCGCGCCCCGCCGATCGAGATGCCGTCGATCAACGCATAATCCGTGATGTGCGCGAGAGCCGGGGCCGGATCATCGACAGCCAGAACGACGTCGGCGGTTGGCCCGCGCCCCAGTCTACACGCCGACCGCTCGTACTTCCGGACGATCCCACGGGCGACAGCGACGGCGACGGCTACACCAACCTGGAGGAGTGGTTGCACGAGCTAGCGGCAGCGCTCGAGGCAGGGCCAGAGGACCAGTTCGGGAATCACCCAAGCGCCAGCCGCCAGACACGGTTACCCACTACAGACCCGTAAAGGACTGCCGGCATCGCGTCCGCTTCGGCTCGCTCGGCAGCGGGCTCAGAAGATCGTGCGCTCTTCAGGCAACTTATTGCGTGACGGTTCGAGTCCGACACCGGGCCGCCGATCTTGTAACATCCTGTCGATCCACGCCATAACCGCCGCCGAGACCTCCGGCATGGGCCTTGCCCGTAAGACCTCCGCCACTCCCTGAAGATCCGGCCCCACGACGCATCCCGGCCGCCTGTCAGGCCCGTCGGATAGCGAATTAGGTCGCCTCTCCCACAGCCAGGGTTCGCCACCGAATGCATCGGGCAGCACCCGAAGGCAGAGTGTCGACCATGCCGGAGGAACGCCATGTACCTCTCGCACCGTCCATCCAGATTGCGGGCTGCCGTCGCTGGACTAACGCTGGTGCTCATCGCTAGCGGCTGCAGTCGGGACGCCACCGGGCCCGACTCGCTCACAGAGCCGGACGAGGCCGTCATCGTGGCGATCGACCCCGCCAGCGCGACGCTTCGCGTCGGCGAGACCCTGCAATTGTCCGCCATATCAAGAGGCGGCGGACGCAAGGCAAGCTCGGGACACACGGTGATGTGGTCGACCGACGATCCTTCGATTGCTGATGTGTCGTCCGACGGCGTGGTGAATGGCATGGCCGTCGGGACCGCGACGATCACCGCGGCAGGCAAGGGCCAAGAGAAGCACGGTCAGGGTGCGACCGCCGCCATTAGCGTCGTCGACCCACCGGCTCCGAGCGCGCTCGCCGTGTTCCCGGGAGCCGAAGGCTTTGGCGTCGAGACGCCGGCCGGACGTCACGGCGCCATACTCAAAGTCACCAATCTCGACGACAGCGGCCCGGGCTCGCTGCGCGCGGCACTCGGCAGCGCCGGCCCTAGAACGATCGTATTCGAGGTGGCCGGCACCATTGCGCTTTCTGCGGATCTCGACATCCGAGAGCCGTTTGTCACCTTGGCCGGGCAAACCGCGCCCAGCCCCGGCATAACACTACGCGGCGCCGGGCTGAGAGTGTTTACCAACGACGTGCTGATTCAGCACATCCGCATCAGGGTCGGCGACGCAGAATCCGGACCGGACCCGAAGATCCGTGACGCGCTCCAAGTCCTCGGACCGCACGCCTACAACGTCGTCGTTGACCATATCTCAGCCAGTTGGGCCATCGACGAGGTCGTCAGCACCTGGTACCCACTGCATGACGTCACGATTCGAAATTCGATCATCGCGGAAGGACTGCACCAATCGTTACACCCGGAAGGCCCCCACTCCACGGGGTTGCTGATCGGAGACGAGAGCGAGCGCGTAGCCGTCATCGGCAACCTTTTCGCGCATAACTACGCACGCAATCCCCAGTTCAAAGGGGGGACCAGCGGGATCGTTGCCAACAATCTCATCTACGACCCCGGCTATCAGTCCGTACGGATCTCCGACGCCTACGACACTGGCCCGTCCCTCGTCAGCGTCGTAGGCAACGTGTTGGTAACAGGCCCCAGCACGATCAACGACTACCTGGTCTCGATCGGCTCGAGCACTAAAGAGGGAACCGGTGTCTACCTAGCCGACAATATCGCCCCCACCGTCCTTCGCATTTCGTCCGACCTGCAAATCGATCCCCTGGTCGGAACGCCGCCGATCTGGACGGACCCGCTGACGCTTCGCGCTACCGACGACGTTCGGGCCTGGGTTCTCGCCCACGCGGGCGCACGGCCCGCTGATCGGGATGCCGTGGACCTGCGGATCGTATCGGAGGTAGTCCAGGGTGGGGGAAGAATTATCAACAGCCAGACCGAAGTCGGCGGCTGGCCGGCCCAGCCGGCGCGCTCGAGGCTACTCCAGATCCCGACCGATCCATTCGGCGATAGCGATGGCGATGGATACACAAACCTGGAGGAGTGGCTACACGCGATGGCGGCAGAGGTCGAGGCCACATCGTAGGCTCGCAAACTGAACGGGCCCGTACGGCCTGCCAGCCTACCGACCCGACCGAGCTTCCTGGAGGTTCCGGTCCCGGACGAGCGATTCCTCGTGGCGCAGCTTCGGCAGCCGCCTCGCCAACTTGGCCCACGGCTTCTTGAGCAAGGAGAAGATCTCGGCCAAGCCCGGCAACGGATCGTCCAGCGTGAACGTATCGCTCCGTTCACGGAGCGTCAGCAAGTGCTTCAACTCGAGCAGCACACGCGTTAGCGGGACCGTCATCAACGTCGGATCCGACCGATCCGCTCTCAGGTTTTGCAGGAACCACACGGCGTCGCGCGACCAGTTCCTCGCGTATAGACCAACACGATATCCGGCCGGGAAAGAGCGCCGGCGTTCTATCAGCAGCTGGTACAGGTAATAGGGAAAGTCGACGCCGGCAGCCACCGCCAACGGCAACGAGCCCCAGAACCGCCCATTGATCTCCACCAACACCCAGCGCCCCGTGCCGCGCTCGACCTTGAACTCCACCATGGCCACGCCCGTGTAGTCGAGCGCTTTGAGCAGAGCCGCCGTCGCCGCGGTCAGTTCCGGGCTCAACTCAGCGCTGCGACGGTAGGAGCTTCCGCCTCCCAGCAGCGGCTCATGCACCCGTTCGTGCTGGAAGGCCACCAACAGCTCACCTCGCTCCGCCATGACCTCCACGCCGACCCCGATGCCCAACACATTCTGCTGGACCTGCACCGGACCGTGGCTGAGAAGCTCGTCGAGTTCGGCTTGGAGCCGGGCGGCGTCATAGACCTTGCGCACAAACCGTTTCGAGGTGACGTCGTCGCAACCCACAGAGACGTGGGGCTTCAATACTACCGGCAGGCCGAACTCGGCCGCGATGGCCGACGCCGCTACCGTGCCTTCGACCACCTCTTCGCGAGGCACTGGGATGCCAAGGTCCCGAGCCAGCGCGCTGGTCGCCAGCTTGCTGCTGGTTACCTCGAAAGCTCTATCGCTCAGCAGATAGATCCGGGCGGCACTTTCGAGTTCACCGCGGTGCCGCTGCAACGGAAGGATCGCCGAGTCATCGCAAGGGATGACCAGATCGTACCGTTCTGACTCGAACAACCCGAGTAGAGCTTCTTTCCAACGGGTGTCGCCTTGCGAAAACGGCGGGATGTCATGAACCCGACGAACGTAGCGCGATCGGACAGCGGGTGACGATTCGGGGGACCACCCGACGTCCACATCGACCCCCTGACGACCCAGGGATCGCACGACGGCCAGAAGGCTGCGCGGCTCGCGCCCCAGCGCCAACACCTTCCCACGACGTTCAGTCCCGACGCTCATGTGGTCGCGACCTCCGTCGCCTGGTTGGACACCACTACCGCATGGTATTCGGCCAGCGTAGCGCCGCGAAACCGTCCACGCACTGCCGAGAACAACACCGACAAATCGTTGAACAGCCGTTCGATGTCCGCCTCCGTCTGAAACGTCGGACTTCCACCGGGCATGAACTCGGAAGAATGAAGCATGAACTCGGCATAGGAGCGACCCTCGGCCAAGATCTCTTCCACGATCTCGAGCAACTGCAACCCGTTGCGACCGTTGGGTCGTAGCCAGCGCACCGGCGGCGACACTCGATCACAGACTCGACGCACTGGGTTGGTCAGCGTCGGAAGGGGTCCGGGAAGCCGCCGCAGCGCTTCGGCCAGATTGCGCGCCTCCGTGCGCTCACCCGGTAAGATCGTCATCGGCACTTCGAGCAGCGGAGACGTTCCCGCTTGCGAGATATTCTCGAGATCGAGCCAGTACGCATCCTGGGGGAAGGTCTCATAGTCCGTGCCGCCGCTCTGAACTGGATCACCCTTGGTTCTCGCCCACGAGACCAGCGGCGTCACCGAACAATCGACGCGATACCCTTCCTCGATCAGCAGGTTCGCGTATCGCTCGTCGAAGCTCCAGCGGCCCGCACGATGACTCAACATCTTGACGCCGAATGTGTCCTCCAGGGCACTCGTCATCGTCCGGATCTTGTCGCGCATCACGGATTCGGGGTATTCGATCAGGTACGGCAGATGCCGCAGATCATCCGGCGTGAGAGGGACGAGCGGCGGCGTGTTCCACGCGTGAAGGTGCATGCCGATCTCGCCGGCATCGCGCGCTAGCACCCAACCGGCAAACCCGCGGAACACGGGACACTTCACCATCTCGTAGCTGGTCAGGTAAGTCGGTCTTAGCCGGTTTGCCTCGCACAAGTCCTGAAATCGCTCCAGGTACCTTGCGTTCTTGGTTGTGGCCACACGCGGCCGGCCCCAGGCGTTGTCGCCCTCCGTGTCAATCGTGATCAGGAAGCAAGGCCTATCCATCATTCCACCTTCTTCCCGTTCTCCCGTGGGACGCGGCCGTGCCGATAGTCCTCGATGGCTGCAGACACTTCCCGTGCCACCTGATCGGCGTCACTGCTCGCATCGATGACCACGAACCTCTCGACGACGTCTCGGATCCGGAAATACTCCTGGCGGCGCATTTCCAATGCTTCGACCGTCCCCTCCGGCTTGCGCGCGTAAAGGACGTCGGCTGGGGCATCGAGACAGACAACCAGATCGGGTCGCGGAAAGAAACGATCGAGTATCAAACCGTGGACTCGGCGGTTCCACGACTGCGCACTCCCATTGCCGGCGATGTCACAGACGTAGTAGTCGGCAAAGTAGTGCCGATCGAAGACCACCACGTGTCCGCGTAGTTGGTAAAGCCAAGCCAAACCGACCCGATAGTACTCCTCGGCCAGTCGGTTCATCAGCCGGAGCGTCGTCTTGACAAACGAGCCAATACCGGCAGGTGGCCTGGCAGCTCGTTCCTCGGGCCGCGCCGTCGGTGGCCCGCTCTTGGGCGTGATCCCACGAGCCCTCCGAATCCACCAGAGTAGACGCGTCGTGGGCAGCATCTTGTTGGCCGTCGTCAGGTTGTCGCCCATATACAGGTACTTTGTGGGAAATGACAGACTCGATGTTAGTCGGCGACCAATCGTTGACTTGCCGGCGCCATCAGCACCAACCAGGGCGACGGTAAACACTGTCCTACGCGGAATCATTCGTTGACAGCTCCTTGCAGACGTCCCTCGATTGCTGAACCATCGTCGGATATCAATGGCTCCAATACCTCGAAGACCTTGCTGATCGGCGCCGGCGACCGGTAACAGATCTCGTATGTCCGCTTGTCCTTGAGTGCGAACTGAAGACCGGACTCGAGGTACTTTGTCTTCTTCTCAATGAGTTCGTTCCGCCGGCTTGGAAACGCCGACCGGAATAGCGTGTAGTGTTGATCAAACTCTCTCCACTCATACTCCAGTAGCGGGATCAGGCGCCGCACGAGATCCGCGGGCTGAAGCCGCCTCACCCTGACACCTTCCGACTCCACAGTGCGCGTCAGCAGGACGACGTCGGGCGACCCCGCACCAAACTGGGCGGCCGCACCGAAGAGTCGCTGCGGACTGATTCGGGCCGTAAGCCGCGCCGCCAGCTTTCCCCGTACTCTCGCGCGCAGGCGCGCGGCGATCGAAGACTTGGTAGATCGAGCTGGCACCCAACGTTCGAGTCGCAGAAGCGCGCTCAGCATCCGCATCCGGCGTTGGGTCCGCGAATCGAGCCGCGCTCGATACTCTGGCAAGACGTCCAAGTAGGCCGCTTTTACCTGCATCGGCGTCGGTAGTCCGTACATCGCCCTGCCGTCAGGGTGTACCAGCACCCAGTCATCGCCGACGAACGTTGCACCCTGCGACATGAAGGCTAGCAAGGTCCCGGTCTTACCTCCCCGCGCACCTCCCGTCACCAGCACGCCCATGCCGTCATGGACGAAGGCCGAGGCGTGTACCGGCAAGTAGCCTTTCTGCAACGCCGCCAGGTTGAGCGTTGGAACGAGCAGTGGAATATGAGAGACACCACGAACGACGAGGATCTCGCAAGTCGAGCCGAGCGCGGCGAACGGGATGCGCACCACCGGACGCCGATCGAGCCCCGCCGTCAACACGAACGCATCGCCTGCGAAGGCCGCATCGCTCGACAGATAAGTCAGCTCGCCCAGCAGCGGCAGCCGATCCACAAAGCGAACCGTCAAATCTGGAGCCCGATCGGGTTGCGCTCGCTCTAGCCCAAGCTGGCCTTCGACCAGCCTGATATCCGACTGTCGCCAATCGAGGACCCGGACCCCGACGACCCCGTGCCAATCGTAGGTAGCCGACGAGGCGGAGCCGGCTTCGGCGCCCACGGGCTGCCGCGGCAGAGAGGCGATCGTCGTCATCTTGGCGCTCCCGCGTGGATGACGTCGACCACGCGCTCCAGGTCTCGCGTACTCAGGTTCGAGCCCGAGGGCAGACACAGGCCCCGTTCGAAGAGATACTCGGCGACCTTTCCCCCTACAGACTCACAACCCTCGAACACCGGTTGGAGATGCATCGGCTTCCATACCGGCCGCGCCTCGATGTTGGCCGCCTCCAGGTCGCGACGCAGCGCTTCGCGATCGCGACCGAACTTCTCAGGATCGATCGTCAGGCATGTCAGCCATCGCGAATGGCGGCCCCACGGCGCCTCTGGCATGAACTCGATCCCGGGGAGGTCGGCCAACGTCGCCTGGTAGAAGTCGAAGTTCCCGCGTCGCGCCGCTACTCGGTCCTCCAACACACGCAGCTGTCCGCGCCCGATCGCGGCCAGGACATTGCTGAGCCGATAGTTGTATCCGATCTCGGAGTGCTCGTAGTGCGGGCCCGGATCACGGGCCTGGGTGGCAAGCTTGCGCGCCTGCGCGATGAGGTCGCCGTCGCTGGAAACGAGCATTCCGCCACCCGACGTCGTCACGATCTTGTTCCCATTGAACGAGTAGATCCCCGCCCGCCCGAACGTGCCCGGTATACCATCGCGGTACGTTGCACCGAGCGCCTCCGCCGCATCCTCGAGTAAGGGGATGTCGAACCGCTCGCAGACATCGAGGATCGGCGTGAGATCCGCGCTCTGCCCGTACAGGTGCGCCACAACGACGGCCCTCGGGAGTTTCCCGCTCCGCTCGCGTCCAGCGACCGCCTCCGCCAGTAATGCCGGGTCCATGTTCCACGACCCTCGCTCGCTGTCGACGAATACCGGTTGGGCGCCCTGGTAGACGATCGGATTGACACCGCCGGCGAAGGTGAGCGTCGACACCAGCACATCATCGCCGGGCCCAACACCGACCAGACGCAGTGCTAGATGCAGCGCCGCCGTGCCGGACGCCACGGCTAGAGCGTGTGGCGCTCCAACGAGTTCGGCAAACTCGCGCTCGAAGGCATCGACCTGCGGACCCACAGGCGCGATCCAGTTCGTGGCAAACGCCTCCGCGACGAGCTGCTGCTCGAGTTCCCCGATGTGGGGTGGTGAGAGATGAATCCGATCCGGCTTCGTCCCCACGCCGTACCTCCGATCAGTAGATCTGCCGGATCAGGACGAACGCTTCCGCCGCCCTGACACCTACCGCGCTGCCACGCAACGCCGCCAGGGCGCGCAGCGACTCGACCGACCGCTCGTTCGGGAAAGGCTTTATCTGGGACTGGTAGACCTCCATCGCTTTGATCTTGGACTCGAGATGCTCCGTGACATCGACGTACACATTAGGCGCAAAACTCGGCATCAAGTACGGCGCGCCCCAGTTGGTTTCAGACAGCGTCTCGTAAGCGTATATCACCCGCGGCGCGTCCGGCTTATTCGGCCGCGACGCGACCAGTACGGACAGGAACGTTTCCAAATGGTCCCGATGCAGATCGCCGTTGAACGGGATGTAGAGGGTGTCGGGCGCCACCCGGGACATGACCCGCGCCAGCCTCGCGTTGATCTCGCGGTGCGGCACCGTGTCCAGCGCGGCCGCCGGGAGATCGAGGAAATGCAAACCGGTCGTGCCGAGCAGCGTGTGAGCCGCTTTCGCTTCGCCACGGACCTGAGCGACGTGCGCATCGTCGAAGTGCGGCGCATACCCCTTGGTCACAATGGCCACATGGACCTCCGCTGCTTCGGCGACATGCCGGGCAATCGTGCCGCCTACGCCCAGCACCTCATCATCCGGATGCGGTGCGACTACGAGAACGCGTCGCGTCATGCGCCTTCCTTCCCTTTGAGCGATTCGATGATCTCAACCCAATCGATACCCAGGCAGGCATGGTTGCGGATGACGCCCTTTGGGCTCGTCCGCTCCTCACCTTCCAACTGCACGGTCCGCAACAGCACGTGCTTGCCGTCACCGCATTGCATCAACGCGCCGTCTTCGGAGATTTTTTGCGCCTGACCCGGTAGACCGACATAAGGAGCCTCGCCGACGTAGTCGGCCTCCCAGACGAACAGCTTGCGACCCTGGCTGAACGTGAAGGCCCCCGGATAGGGATCGCCTACGGCGCGGATGTGTGTCCAAACGTCGTCGGCCGAAGCCCGCCAGTCGATCAGCCCATCCGCCGGCGTTCGCTTCGCGCAATAGGTGGCGCGTGAATGGTCCTGCTTGATGTGCGGTGCTTCGTCGTGTCGAAGCTGCGGGATTACCACGTCCAACATGCGGCGTAGCGCATCTATATGCTTTGCATATAGCGTCGCCGCCGTTTCGTCCCGAGCGACTTCAACGCGCACCTGGCGAATGATGTCGCCCGAGTCCATTCCCTCATCCATCCAGAAGAGGGTCGTCCCCGTTTCGGTTCGCCGCTTCAAGATCGTCCAGGGAATCACGGCACGCCCGCGGTCGGCCGGCAACAGGGCGGGGTGGAAGCCGATGGCACCGTGACTCGGCGTCTCGAGAAATTCGCGCCGGCATATCTGCGACCAGCCGACGACGAAGACATGTCTGGGCTGCAGATCACGCAGCCGGGCCAGAGATTCGGGGTCGTTGACATTGCGCACTTCGACGACCGGCACACCGAACTGCGCGGCTATCGGTCGCAGGTCGACGAAGTCGGAATGCCGATGGGCCAGTGACAGGGGCAAAGTGAAGACAGCGGCGGGCGGTACTGCATGCCGCACCAGCGCTTCCAGCGTTGCCGCCGAACTCTCAACCGCTCCGACGAGTACTGTCTGCATAACGCATCGCCTCGAGCAAGGCGGCCTCGTTTCGCTGCTCGCCTCGCAGTATCACTTGAACTGTTTGAGCCAGAATCCTCATGTCGAGCCAAAGCGACCAGTGCCCCACGTACCAGACGTCCAGCAAGATTCGCTCGCTCCACTCCAACCGCGTGTTTCCGTTGATCTGGGCCCAACCGGTCACGCCAGGAGGGGCAAGCAGGCGTCGTCGCTCGTACGCATCATAGCGCTCCACTTGCTCCCTGATCGTCGGCCTCGGACCCACGAGGCTCATGTCCCCCTGCAGCACATTGAGCAGTTGGGGCAATTCGTCGATCTTCAAGCGCCGTAGCACTCTGCCGGTGTGGGTCACCATCGGATGGTCTTCCCTCACCTGGCCCATCTCCTCGACCGGCGTGTCGTTCACCCGCATGCTGCGGAATTTGAAGACGCGGAACGACCGACCCCCTTGACCGACGCGCTCCTGCGTGAACAGGATGGGACCACGATCTTCCAGATAGACCAGGACAGCCGCGAACAAGAGCAGCGGCGAAAGGAGGATCAGCGCCAGCGCGGCGCTGCAGAGATCGATCCCCCGCTTCAATGCCAGTTCCAGTGTCATTCGTGCGCTTTCCTCTGACGCACCCTTCGGGGTTCGTTGAATTCCGCTCCGAGTCTCGACGGCAGAGTGCATCACGCGGCTGCGCTCCTGATCGGCGTCTCCAACGCTTCCGCGTACAGCGACTCGTGCTCGGCGATGATGTTTCGGACGTCGTATGGCCGCATGGCTCGTCGACCCCGACGCCCCATCTCTTGGCAGCGGTCCGGATGCGCAGCCGCCCAGTCGAGGGCGCGCGCGATGCCATCGACATCGCCAAGTTCCACGAGTATCCCGTGTTCGGAGTCCAGGAGGTCCTTTGTGCCGCGTACACGGGTCCCGATGACCGGGACTTCCAGGCAGAGCGCCTCCATGACGCTCCGTGGGAGACCTTCCTGCGCCGAGACCAGCAGCACCGCTCGCGACGCGCGCATCAGGGTTGGTATGTCATCCCTGAAACCCAAGAAGTGGACCCGGTCCTCTAGCCCCAGCGAGCTCGCCAGTTCGCGCATCGTCGGAACCAGGGGCCCGTTTCCTGCCAGCAGCAAATGGGCGCGATCGTTCGCCATCTTGCCGAACGCACGGATCGCGTCTTCGTGTCGCTTCCGATGGATGAACTCGGCCACCATGGTGAAGACCGTCTCATCGGGTGCAAGACCGAGCTCACGCCTGAGGCCTTCGATGCTGGAAGCGCCTATCGTCGAGGGGCGGTAACGATCCAGATCGACGCCGATGCCCGGCATGTACCGCACCCGCTCGGTCGGCAGGGACGCGAAGCGCCGCGCGGCCTCGAAATCGTCCTGGTTCATCGTGACCAGGTAGTCCGTCCAACGCGCGGCGAAGGCCTCGATACCACGCAGGATCGTATTGCGCAGGCGTGCCCCCCCTGGATAGAACGAAAAGCCGTGGGCCGTGTAGACGATCTTCGGGCCGGCACATCGATGCCGGAGCGCGAAACGAGTGACAAACGCGGCCACGTGTGTGTGGACGTGCACGAGGTCGTAGCGCTCCTGCTCGACCAGCGCGCGCAGTTGCCTGGGCGGACCTAGCAGGTTCGCCGGATCGAGCGGGCTCCGCGACCAGCCGATGTCCCAGACACGGTCGAAGGCTTCTCGCGTGCGCTCGCACTGAGGCAGATCACGTGCCATCGCGTCGACGCGCCAGCCCAGACTGCGGAAATACTCCCCCAGCGGCAGCAAGAAGGCGCGGATGAACACGGGAACGGTCGCGGACATCAACACGCGTGTCATACCGCCTCCTTTGTGACTCGAGCGTACAAGTCCTCGTAGAGAGATTCCCACATGTCGGTGATCGGCTCGACACCATACTCGCGTTCCATGTGCGCGCGACCTCGCAGCCCCATCCGCACACGTTCCTCCAGCGGTGCATCCATCAGCCGCCGCATTGCGTCGGCCAGTGCTGCCGGATCGCGCGGCGGCACCATGTAGCCGCTGCGCCCATCCTCAACCAATTCGCCGACCCCACCCACCTGTGTTGCGACAACCGGCGTTCCGGCGGCCAGCGCCTCCATGACGACGTTGGGTAACCCCTCCCACAGAGACGACAGTACGAAACCATCGGCCGCTCCGACCAAGGCAGGGCAGTCGCGCCGCGCGCCCAGAAAGGCCACTCGGTCCTCCAAGCCCAGCTCGCGCACCCGACCTTCCAATGCACTGCGCAGCGGACCGTCGCCGGCGACCCGTACGCTGGCCGGCACACTTGCGGCGAGCAGCCGCTCCACCGCGGCCAGCAAGGTTGGATAGTCCTTGGCAACGTCCAGACGACCGACCGCCAGCCAGAGGAACTCGTCCTCCTGCAGCCCCAGTTCGCCCCGCAGCACGGCGCGCTCGTCGGGGTCGCGCTCGAATTCGCTGACGACGATGGAGTTGGGGATGACGCGCAAGCGATCTTCCGCGACTACGCGCCGCTCGGCCAGCTTCCTCGCCGCGAGGCGTGAGTTGGTGGTCACGGCGTGGCTTGCCCAGTTCGTCAGCCTCACAACCAGGTCCCGCCGACTACCACCGAAGTTCTCGTTTCGAATCGAGGATACGATCACCGGGACACCGACGATCCGTCCCGCGACACGCCCGAGCAGGTTGGCATGATATAGAAAGGAACACAGAACCGTTGGGCGCCACTGCCGCAATACGGCCAACGCCCGAGTCAGCGCGCCCAGATCCGCCGCACCGCGCTGCATCCCAAGAGACGCGACTCGGATGCCTGCACGCTTCAGCTCGTCGCTGAACAGCTCCGGTTCCAGCATCGAAACTACACCGACGTCCCAGCCTCGGCGTTTCAACTCGCGCGCCAGGCGCACGAGTTGTACCTGAGCCCCGCCCCAAGAGAGACTCGTGGTGAGCAGAACGATTCGCCGACTCGCCCCCGTCATACCGCCTGCTCTTCCTGCGGTTGCCGCGACTGACCGCGCATCACCAATGCATGTGCGGTCAACAGAGCCAGAAGCAGCCACGTCGGCTTCCGATACTGCCAGCTGAGGTTCATGACACCGACGAACCACGTGATGCCGAGAATCAACCAGAGCCGGCGCTCGGGCGGAGGTAGATCCCAGATGACTCGCAGAGTCAGCAGAATCAGGATCACGAAGATCGCGAGGCCGATGATGCCGGACTCGACGGCCACGGCGAGAAAGGTGTTGTGCGCTGCCCACGCCCGGCCCAGGCGGTTCTCTACCGACGCGCGAAAAGCGCCGACACCGACACCGAGGACCGAGTGCTCGCGGAACACCTCGATGCCCGCCCTCCAAATCTGTCCTCGACCCTCCAACGTGCCTTCCTGAAATTCATCGACGCCCCTCCGCAACCGGGCGAAAGATTCCGCAGGCACCACGGCCGGGACGGCGATCCCGCCCGCGATGACCGCGGCGAAGACGAGCGCCTTCGGCAACAAGCGCAGGCGTGGGTACGTCCAGAGCACGATCAGCAACGCGATACCCATCGCCACGAACGGCCCTCGCGACGCGGACAGCAGGA
>JASFMO010000052.1:0-13321 GCA_050117535.1 Gemmatimonadales bacterium
GACAGCGCTACCTTGGCGACGACCAGCACACCACGCAGCCTGCGGCGGCCGAGGCTAACCAGCCCCTTGAGACCGCCCTCCTTGAGGGCTGAGAGCAGATCGATGCGGATTCCCTGTGTGGCAGGAACCAGCCCGACCAAAATGCCGGCGAGCAGCGTAACCAGCATGGTGAAGAGAAGCACCGGCCAACTGATGGTGACTTCGGCCGCCCTTGGTAGCTGACCGCCGATGCTCGCCAGGAGTACCTCGGTCCCCACGACGGCCAACCCCAATCCCAGGGCGCCGCCGATCAACGCCAGTACGATGCTCTCGGTGAGCAGCTGTTTCAGTAGACGGGTCCGGCCGGCGCCGATCGCGGCGCGAACGGCGATCTCGCGACCGCGAGACTCGGCACGAGCGAGAGAGAGGTTGGCCACGTTCGCACAGGCGACTAGGAGCACGAGCCCGACCGCCCCGAGCAACATCAGGAGCGGCGTTCGTGCACCGCCCACGATCTCGCGGCGCATCGAGGCGGCGGCCATCTGCCACCCCTCGTTCGTTTCCGGGTACGCCTCGGCGAGGCCTCGCGCTATCGCCCCCAGCTCTTCGGTCGCCACGTCGAGCTCGACGTCCGGCTTCAGGCGTCCCAGCACGCGCAGAAAGTGACGTCCCCTGAGGCTCACGTCACGGGCGCTGAACTCTTGAGGGAGCCAGAGATCGGGCGTGTCGGGGCCGAAACTGAAATCCGCCGGCGCAATCCCGACAACGGTGCGCGGCAAGTCGCTAAGGATGATCGCCCTGCCGAGAAGTTCCCCGTCGCCGCCGAAGCGGCGCTGCCACAGGCCGTGACTCAGAATCACCACGGGCTCGGCGCCGGCCACCTCCTCCTCGGGAATAAACGAACGGCCGAGCTGCGGCGGCGTTCCGAGAAGCTCGAAGAATCCGGTCGACACTCGCATCGCCGCCAGCCGCTCGGGATCTCCTTCGCCGGTGAGCGTTTCCGAGGTCTCCCTATAAGCAGCGACATCCTCGAGCAGCGTCGCCTCGTCTCGGAGGCTGGTGAAGTTGGGTGGAGAGAAGGTGAACCACCAACCGCCCCGCGGCTCGATCTCGAAGATCCGAATTAGGCGATCGGGATCTGCATACGGTAGCGGCCGTAGCAGTACACCGTTTACGACGCTGAAGATCGCCGTGTTCGCTCCGATGCCCAACGCCAGCGTGAGCACGGCCACGACTGTGAAACCCGGATTCTGACGAAGCGCCCGCAACGTGTGGCGGACATCCCGTGCGGCGGTCGAGATATGCTGGACGACCGCCGTCGCCGCGACGCTCCAGAACTCGCGGACCAGAAAGGCGGAGAGCTTCCCGGGTCCAGGCTCGCGGGCTTCTTCCCATCGCTCTCGAAAGGTCCTTTGCATGCCAGGCCCGTAGGCCGCGCGAAACTCCGCCGGGTACCAGGCGAGCCAGCGTCGATAAGCACGGAGCGACCGGGGCTCGCCCGGCTCAGATTTCGGTGGGTCAAACATGGCCGATTCTCCGCGAAGCCGATCAGGCGGGTATGAGTTGTAGCTCGCGAGCCGCCACCAGAAGCGCTTCCAGCCGATGCGCCTCGGCGGCGAAGACTCGCCGGCCCAGCGGGGTGAGTTGGAAGTACTGTCGGCGCGAATCATCGACCGTGATGCGCAGCGGCCGCTCGACCTCTTCGATCAATCCATCCCGTTGCAGTCGCCGTAGGGCTTGATAAAGGCTGCCGGTGGCTGGGTCGAGCCTGCCCGCGGAGCGACGTTGGATGTCTTTGCCGATGGCGTACCCGTGGGACGCTCCAGCGCCGAGCGCCAGGAGGACATGAAATGAGAGATCGGTGAGCGGCAGGAATTCGGCTGGTTTGGGGTGTTCGCTGGTCATGGTGTAGCCCTCGTGTTGGAGGGGCAATACCGGCACTTGCTACTATAGCGTTTATCACTATAGTGGACGCGCAACTACACGGCAAGGTTGCCCTGAAAAGCGGCTGTCGCTGGCGGCCGGGTACCCGGGCGCTCGTTCGCGCCCGGACAGCGCTTCCCACGAGCGGACAGGCGCCGTGCCGGGCGCCGTTCGGGCTTGGGGTCGTAAGTCGTGTAATAACAAATGGATAGGACCAAAGGTATCGCAGTTACAGTTTGGCATTCGCCTTGCCTTTCACCAGAGTGGGACAATCACTCTGAGGTCGTTATGGACGTCATTCGAGAGCTGTCGATCGCCGCGAGACGGGCGCTGTGCGGTTGCGCGTTCGGCCTGATTCTGATCCCAGCCGCGGCCCCGGTCCGCGGCCACGCGGGGGCGCCTCTCGGGGCCGCGGTGACCGCGATCGGTCTGGCCGTCGCTCTGGCCGGCTTCTGTACCCTCACGTTGTGGATCGAGCGACCCCGCAGGCGCGAACCACTCCCTCCGCTTGCCTGAGGCCAGCGCGGCGATTCACGCCGTTCGGCCTGTTTCAAAGACAGAAGAGAATGCGATTGGGGCCGTGGGTGGTTGAGGCCCGGGTGGTCGCGACGTGCCGGTGCCGGGCACTACTCTAGTCAGCGCGTGTCGGGCTTGACAGTGAAGCGTGGACTAATAGCTTAGTACTGAGAAGTATGGTACTGAAACATAAATGGCCGAACAGAGAACGAGGGGTGCCGAATGAACGGGAACGACGGACATGGGATCTTAGGGATCCACCACGTGACGGCGCTGGCCCGCGATCCGCGGCGCAATGTCGACTTCTATACCGATGCCCTGGGACTGCGGATGGTCAAACGCACGGTCAACTTCGACGACCCGGGCACCTATCACCTCTATTATGGGGACGATCTGGGGCGGCCGGGCACGATCATGACCTTCTTCCCCTGGCCTCGCTCGGTCCAGGGATATCGGGGCGTGGGTCAAGCGACGGTAACCGCTTTCAGAATCCCAGCCGACTCTATTGGATACTGGCAGGAGCGGCTGCGTCGGCTGGACATCGAGCACGAGGAACCGATCGTCCGTTTCGGTCATGAGGTGCTGGTCTTGTACGATGCCGACGGCCTGAAGCTGGAGCTCGTGGCCGCGGATGGGGGCGCGGCGTTTAAGCCCTGGAGTGGGTCGCCGGTGCCTGCGGAGCATTCGATCCACGGGTTCGCCGGCCTAACCCTCACCGAGTCCGCGCTGCAACCCACGGCTCTGTTCTTGACCGAGGTTATGGGATTCGAGCCTGCGGGCGAGACCGACGGTCGTGTGCGCTTCGTAGCCGGGAACGGCGATGAAGCGGCGGCCATCGAAGTCGAAGAGCGCCGCGGCGGAGCACAGGGCCGTATCGCGGCGGGGACCATCCACCACGTGGCCTGGCGCGCCGCGGACGACGCCGCGCAGCGTGAATGGCAGGAGGACCTGGCGGTGGCGGGTGTGCGGGTCACACCGGTTCGCGACCGACAGTACTTCCGGTCCATCTACTTCCATGAGCCGGGGGGCGTGCTGTTCGAGATTGCCACCGATCCCCCCGGATTCACCGTGGACGAGGCGCCCGAGGATCTGGGGCGCTCGCTTCGCTTGCCGCCCTGGCTCGAGCCGAACCGCGCCGAGGTCGAGCGGGTCCTCCCGGCGCTCGAGGTCCCGGCGGGTGTGACCGATGATTGAGTGGTCGCATCGTGGCCAGCCTGTTTTGCGGGCGGGTCCTCCGGTAGCCGAGGCATCGGGTGCCATGCTCCTGGTGCACGGCCGGGGCGGTTCGCCGCGCGACGTGCTGGCGCTTTCCGCTCAGTTCGGTGGGTCGGACTTGGCCTTCATAGCGCCGCAGGCGGTTCACAGCTCGTGGTACCCGCACAGCTTTCTATCGCCGATGGAGTTGAACGAGCCGGGGCTGTCGTCGGGACTCGATGTTCTGGGGAACGTGGTGGATGAGGCACTGGCCGCCGGACTGCCCGGCGAACGCCTGATTTTGCTCGGCTTCTCGCAGGGCGCCTGTCTGGCGCTGGAGTATGCGGCACGCAATCCGCGCCGTTTTGGCGGCTTGGTGGGACTGAGCGGCGGATTGATCGGCCCGCCGGGCACGCCGCGCGACTACACGGGATCGTTGGACGGCACGCCAGTGTTCCTCGGCTGCAGCGATGTGGATCCGCACATCCCGTTGGAACGCGTGGAAGAATCCGCGCTTGTCCTTGGTCAGCTTGGCGGCACGGTCACGAAGCGCATCTACCCCGGAATGGGGCACACGGTGAACCGTGACGAGATCGATGAGATCGCGCGCATGGTCTCGGTGGTGAAGGCACAGCCGGGAGCCTAGCGACGGTAGCCGGCTCGACCGGCCTCGGGAAACCGGCCGGCCAAGCGCATCGTAGTCTCCCGTGAACCCCAGCCGTTACGACGACAGAGCTGTTACGTCGCGCGCCGCTCGACGGACATTACTCTCGCCGGTGGTTCCGAATAGTGATCTCTCTCGCGTGTAGTGAGAGGTGAGGCAGGCGATCGCAGGGGTGCTATTGGTCTCGTTCACCGATCGGGGTCCAGCTCATGCAGGCGGTCGAGATACGCAACATCACCAAGACGTTTGGCAAGGTGACGGCAGTCGACAATCTCTCCTTGGATGTCCCGCGCGGCAGCGTCTACGGTTTCATCGGCCCGAATGGGTCGGGCAAGACGACGACGCTGCGAATGATCATGAACATCTTCATCCCGGACCGCGGCTCGATCCGTGTATTCGGCGACGAACTGCGGGGCGCCTGTACCGACCGAATCGGCTACATGCCGGAAGAGCGCGGCCTGTACAAGAAGATGAAGGTGCGCGACATCCTGCGCTTCTACGGCGAGCTTAAGAACGGGAAGAACGTCAAGGCGGAAGTCGACCGCTGGCTGGAGAGGCTCGACCTGACGGACTGGGCGGACAGGAAGGTGGAAGCGCTGAGCAAGGGCATGGCGCAGAAGGTTCAGTTCATCGCCACCGTCGTCGCGCGGCCCGATCTGGTGATCTTGGACGAGCCGTTCACCGGTCTCGATCCGGTCAACGCCGATACTCTCCGCGAGGCGGTTCTGGGGCTCCAGGCGCAGGGCAGTACCGTGATCTTCAGCACGCATGACATGAGCGTCGCGGAGAAGATGTGTGATTTTATCTTCATGATCTTTCGCGGCACGAAAGTCCTCGACGGCACGCTGATAGCGATTCAGGACGAGTATGGGAGCGACACGATTCGTTTGCGGGCGGAAGATGGTGGCCGGGTGCTGGGCGAAGTGGAGGGCGTCGAGAAGGTGAGCAACTTTGGCCAGGTCCAGGAGCTTCGCATCACACCAGACCGGGACCCCCAGAAAATACTCGCCGACATCATGAGCCGCACCCGCGTTCACAGCTTCGAGCTGACTCGACCTTCGCTTCATGACATCTTCGTTCGCATCGCGGGCCCCGAGGCTCGGGAGGCGAACCATGTCTAAGGTGCTGCGCATCGCTAAGCGCGAGTACCTGGCGATCGTCCGCACCAAGGGCTTCGTGATCGGCCTGGTACTGGCGCCTGTAGTGTTGGGCGGCTCGGCGATCGCGATGGCGCTGTTGGAGGGCCACGTCGATACGCGGGACCGGCTGTTGGCCGTCGTGGACCGGTCGGGTGTGGTGGCGGAGGCGCTGGTCGCGGCGGCCGAGGCGCGGAGCGCGCACGCCGTGTACGATGAAGAGACGAGCGAGAAAGTTGCGCCTGCCTATGTGATCGAGGTCGTAGAACCGAATGACCTTGATCCGCAGGCGCAACGGTTCGAGCTGTCGAACAGGGTGCGAAGCGGACGGCTTCACGCGTTCATCGAGGTTGGATCGGGTGTGCTGCACCCGCGTGCGGATACGGCCGCCGCGCGTGTAGCGTACTACGCGGAGAACGCCGCCATGGATGGTATCCGCCGCTGGGTGGAGCGCCCGATCAACGAGCGCCTCCGGTGGTTGAGGCTGAGCGAGACGGGCATCGAGACGTCGGCCGTGCCCGACATATTCGATTGGGTCGCGGCGGGTCCGATGGCCCTGGTATCCGTCGATCCCGAGACGGGTGACGTGCGGGGAGGGCGCCGCACAAGCGAAATAGAGGCCCTCGCCGTCCCGCTCGTCCTGCCGATGCTGATGTTCCTGATGATGATGATGGGAGCCGTGCCGTTGCTCAACGCCGTCGTGGAGGAGAAGTCGCAGCGCATCGCCGAAGTTGTGCTCGGCTCCGCCCAGCCGTCGCAGTTCATGGCCGGCAAGGTGGTTGGCGGCTTGGCCGTTTCGCTGACGGGCTCTGCCTTCTATATCGTCGGTGGCGTCATCGCCTTGCGTCACTTCGGGCTCTCGGAGCACATCCCCTACCGGATCCTGCCCTGGTTCATCGCCTACATGCTGATGGCGGTCGTCATGCTCGGTTCTGTCTACCTCGCCTTCGGCTCGGCGTGTAACGATGCTCAGGAGGCACAGTCGCTGATGTTGCCGGCCATGCTTCCCGTGATGATCCCGATGTTCGTCATGATACCGGTCCTGAGAGAGCCCGACAGCCTGTTCGCGACGCTGTTCTCGCTGGTTCCACCCTTCACACCTATGTTGATGCTGATCAGAATGGCGGTACGCGAGGGTGTGCCGCTGTGGCAACAGTGGTTCGGTCTGGCGGGGATGTTGGCCGCCGCGGCGGTGGCCGTCTGGGCGGCGGGCCGGATTTTCAGGATCGCGATTCTGATGCAGGGTGTGCCACCCAAGCTTGGGAATCTAGTGCGCTGGGCGTTTCGCGGTTGAGCGCCGACACGTCGGTGAGCCGGATAGGCCGACGCGACTGCGGCAAGGGACATGGCCCGTAAATCCTACTCCCACGTCATCGGTATCGACGACGGATCTTTCGACAAGTACCGACAAGCCAGCGTGCCGATCGTCGGCGCGGTCTTCTCCGAGTTGCGGCTGGAGGGCGTGCTCTGCGGGCGCGTGCGGACGGACGGTGCGAACGCAACGCGCGAGATCGTCCGCATGATTTCCGAGTCGAAGTTCGCCCCGCAGTTGCAACTGGTCCTGTTGCAGGGGATCGCTCTGGCCGGGTTCAACGTGATCGACCTCCACCAGCTTCATAAGCGGCTGGCTTTGCCGGTCATGGTCGTGGCGCGTCGTCAGCCGCGTCTGGATCGCATACGCGACGCCTTGCTGACGCGAGTTCCGGGCGGCGCCCGCAAGTGGGCGCTGATCGAGGAGCTGGGTCCGATGGAACCGGTGGCGGGCGTATTCGTGCAGCGCATCGGCCTCGGTCCTCGAGAGGCCGAGCGGGTGATCGGCAGGCTGGCGGTGAACGCCAACGTTCCCGAACCGCTCCGCACCGCTCACCTGATCGCCGGGGGCATGGCCACGGGCCAAAGCCGCGGTCGGCCCTAGCGGACCTTAGGGGATGACACGGCGGTTCGCCTGCCCGGGGGCGATGCGTAAGGCTGGGGTACTTCCGGTAGTATCGAGTGGCCGCGGTGGCCGATAAACGCTATTAATTGAGTGCGGTTAGCATCACGTTCTCGTGGTAGCCCCCACGCATCGTGAGTCGCCATGAGCGGTCATGCAGTCCGTCCCGCCGCAGTCGCCGGTCAGTTCTACCCGGCGGACCCGCGGGACCTGGAAGAGATGGTCCAGGCCTATCTCGCCGATGTGGAAGCGCCGATGGCGCCCGCGCGGGCCATCGTCGTCCCGCACGCCGGCCTCATCTACTCGGGACGTTGCGCGGCGCAGGTATTCGGCCGCGTCCAATTCCCTCCCGTTGTCGTGATACTGGCGCCAAACCACACCGGTATGTCGCGGGCGCCGGGCGGAGCCAGCCTTTGGAGGCGCGGCGCGTTCGACACTCCTTTGGGCCCGGTGAACGTGGCGGAGGGATTCGCGGCGGCGTTAGAGGCGCGCTGTCCGTTGGTGGCGGACGATCCGTTGGCGCACCGGCAAGAACACGCGGTGGAGGTCGAGCTTCCTTTCCTATCGGTGCTGTCGCCGGGCTCGGCCATCGTCCCGATCGTGGTGGCCTGGGACGATTGGGAGCGGTGCCGGACTCTGGCGGGGGCGTTGGCGGATGTTGTGACGGAGTGGCCGGAAGACGCACTGCTGGTTGCCTCGTCGGACATGACCCACTTCGAGTCGGCGGCCCGCGCCGCCGAGAAAGACCGCATCGCCCTGGGCGCGCTGGAGCGGTTGGAGGGTGAGGAACTGCTCCAGGCCTGCCGGCGCGAACGCATTACGATGTGTGGTCGAGCGCCGGCCGCCGTTGTCGTCGAGGCCGCTCGACGTTTGGGAGCCCGGCGCGGCGAAGTCGTCGACTACCGCCACAGCGGTTGGGTCACGGGTGACGACTCGAGCGTCGTCGCCTACGCCGGGGTGGTGGTCCAATAGAGCTGGACGAACCCGGGCGCCCGGCCGAAGACCGCACCCGTTCGGCGGAGTCCAGCGCCGCGGTCTACGAGAGCGAGGCCGGTCTCCTAAAAGATCCCAACCTGCACGTCATCTTTGGCGTCACGCTGATGGCGGTGCTCGGCGTCTCGAGCATCACTCCGGCCTTCCCTGAAATCGCTGTTGCATTCGGGCTCACGCCGCACCAAGTCGGATTGCTGGTAGCGGTCTTCACGCTGCCGGGCGCGACGCTCACCCCTGTGCTCGGTGTCTTGGGTGACCGGTTGGGTCGGAAGCGAGTCCTCGTACCATCGCTGTTGCTCTTCGCGGCCGCGGGAACGGCCTGCGGGTTCGCGCGCAGCTTCGAGCTCTTGTTGTGGCTACGTCTTCTTCAGGGGGTGGGTGCGGCCGCCCTCGGCGCGCTCAACATCACCATCCTTGGGGATCTGTACGGTGGCTGGAGACGCGCGACGGCCATGGGGCTCAACGCCAGCGTGCTCAGTATCGGCACGGCGACGTACCCGGCGATCGGTGGCGTCCTAGCCGAGCTCGGTTGGCACTATCCGTTTTTCCTTCCGGCTCTCGCGCTGCCGGTCGCGCTGGCCGTTCTGTGGCGGCTGAAGAACCCTGAGCCCTCCAGCGAGCAGACGCTGGGTGACTACCTGCGCAACACCTTGGTCAGTGTCCGCAATCCGCGAGTGCTGGGCCTTTTCTTTGCCAGCCTGATGACATTCGTCATCCTCTACGGCGCCTACCTGAGTTATCTGCCGTTCCTCGCGCGCGACTCGTTCGGGGCATCGACGACGCTGATCGGTCTGTTGTTCTCGGTGACCTCGGTGTCGACGGCGATCACGTCGTTCCGGCTGGGGCGGCTGACGCGCCGCTTCTCGTCGCGAAAGTTGGTAAGCACGGGCTTCGCGCTGTACGCGGTGACGATGGTGGGTCTGCCATTGGCTCCACGATTCGGTTGGCTGGTTCCTTCGATCGTCTTGTTCGGGGTGGCCAATGGGATCAGCATCCCCAGCATCCTGACGATGTTGAGTGGGTTGGCTCCCCCCGAATACCGCGCCGCCTTCATGTCGGTGAACGCGATGGTGCTGCGTATGGGCCAAACCTTGGGGCCACTGGTCGCCGGCGCCATGATTCACATCTGGGGCTTGTCGGGAGCCTACTTCGGCAGTGCGGTACTTGCGCTGGCCACCCTGGCGATACTCACCACGGCATTGACGGATCAATGAGCGGGCCGGTGCGCGCAGAACGGCGAAATCCTGAGGCCGCTTGCCGTCGACGTTCCCGGACCCAAGTCTGTTAGCAAGTCGAGCGCCGCAAGCTGTTTCAGAGACCCTCTGCCATGGAGGCCACGATGAGGACCCGGCTTGTCATTCCTTTCGTCTCGTTTGCGTCGATTCTCTTCTTGGCGTTGTCATTTCCGGCGAACCCTGGGGGTCAGGGTCCGCCGTTCGAGGAGTCCTTCGACAAGAAGACGATGCGCGTCGACTACTATCACACGGGGGATGCGGCGCACGAGGTATTGAGTCTTGAGCGGGTCGTGTCGGACGGGCCATGGGCGGGCAGTCACCGACGCCTGATCGATGATACGAACTTCGGCAAATACATGTTCGAGGTCCTCGACGACGCGACGGGTCAGCGGCTGTACTCGCGCGGCTTCGCGTCGCTGTACGGCGAGTGGGAGACGACCTCCGAGGCGAAATCGATGCATCGGACATTCCATGAGTCGCTACGCTTCCCTTGGCCGAAAAGTCCAGTGCGGGTCGTGGTCAAGAAGCGGGACGATCTGACCAGCTTCCACGAGATCGGCAGTTTCGCGATCGATCCGTCGGCGCGCTCGGTGAACCGCGCGGACCTGGCGCCGCTGGGAAAGGTATGGACGGTGTTCGAGAGCGGGCCGCCCGGTGAGAAAGTCGACCTGGTGCTGCTGGGCGAGGGGTACACGGAGGAGGAGTTGCCGAAGTTCCACGCGGACGCGAAACGGCTGGTCGACGAGCTGTTCTCGACCGAGCCCTTCAAGCGGCGCAAGTCGGATTTCAACGTTCGAGCGATCGACGTGCCGGCCGCCGAATCGGGGGTGAGTCGTCCGCATGCCGGCAAGTATCGGCGCAATCCCGCTGGCGCGCAGTACAGCATATTCGACTCGGAGCGCTATCTGCTGACCTACGACAATCGGAGCCTGCGTGACATACTCTCGGCGGCGCCTTACGAGTTCATGGGGATCCTGGTCAATGAGAAGCAGTACGGTGGCGGCGGGATCTACAATTTCCAGATGGCCACGGCGGTCGACTCGGATTTCTCTGACTACGTCTTCGTGCACGAATTCGGGCATCACTTCGCGGGGCTGGGCGACGAGTACTACACATCGGACGTCGCCTATGAGACGGGCGGTGACGAGCATCCGGAGCCCTGGGAGGCCAATATCACCGCGCTTCACGACCCCGACCGCTTGAAATGGAGGGACCTGGTCGAACCGGGAACGCCGATCCCGACACCGTGGGACAAGCAGGAGTTCGAGGAGCACTCGCGCCGGATCCGGGAGTTGCGGAGCGAACTGATCGAACGGCAGGCGCCGGAGGCCGAGTTCGATGCTCTGTTCCGCGAACAGCGTGAGATCGAGACGAGGATGCTCTCGTCGATGGAGTACGCGGGGAAGGTGGGCGCGTTCGAGGGCGCCTCGTACGAGCCGGTGGGTCTGTACCGGCCGGAGATCGACTGCATCATGTTCACTCGCAACCCGGTTGGTTTTTGTCGCGTGTGTCAGCGCGCGATCGAGCGGGTGATCGATCTGTACATCGGCCAGTAGTGGCCCTCGTCGTGTCGACGGCGGTGACGATTACGATCACGATCAGGATCACGAGCATGAGCAGGATGGGGATAGAGCGGTGACAGGAGCGGAGCCGCGGAGCGAGAGGACGCTGGGGTTGTGGAGGAGCACGGCCCTGGTCGTCGGCAATATGATCGGGTCCGGGATCTTCCTGTTGCCGGCGGCGCTCGCTGCCTACGGCGGGATCAGCATCCTGGGTTGGCTGTTCACGTCGACGGGCGCGATGCTGTTGGCGCTCGTATTCGCCCGCCTAAGCCGCAGAGTGCCGAAGGTTGGAGGCCTGTATGTCTACACCCGGCTCGGGTTCGGCGACTTCGCGGGCTTTCTCATCGCGTGGGGCTACTGGATCTCGATTTGGTGCGGTAATGCAGCCATCGCGACAGCCTTCGTCGGCTATATGGGCGTCTTCGTGCCGCCGCTCACCGACAGCCTGCTGCTCGGTGCGGTCACGGCGGCCGCCGCGATCTGGTTGCTGAGTTGGGTCAATGCGCGCGGTGTACGCGACGCGGGGATCGTCCAGCTGGCCACGACCGTATTGAAGCTGATTCCGCTGATCGCCGTGGGGTTGTTGGGCCTGCTCTACTTCAAGTTCGGCAACTTCACTCCGTTCAACCCGAGCGGCGAGCCGTTCCTGGTGGCGATCTCGGCAACGGCAACGCTGACGCTATGGGCGTTCCTGGGATTGGAGTCGGCAACGATCCCCGCCGAGGACGTCGTGGAGCCGGAGAGGACGATTCCGCGTGCCACGATTCTGGGCACGCTGGTGGCCGCGATCGTATACATCCTCGGGACGGTCGCGGTGATGGGCGTGATCGCACCGGCCCTGCTGACCGGCTCGACCGCGCCCTTCGCCGAGGCTGCCAGCGCCATGTGGGGTGAGTGGGCGTCGTACGCGGTCGCCGCCGGGGCGGCGATCTCGTGTTTCGGCGCGCTCAACGGGTGGATTCTACTGTCGGGTCAGATACCGATGGCGGTGGCAAGGGATGGGTTGTTTCCGGCTGCCTTGGCGCGACTGTCGAGGCGAGGGACGCCCGTGAGCGGGATCGTCGTCTCGGGCGTGTTGGCGACGGTCTTAATCTCGATGAACTACACGCGCGGGCTGGTCGAGCAGTTCACGTTCATCATCCTGCTGGCGACGCTGACCAGTCTCGTGCCTTACGTGTTCTGCTCGGCTGCGGACTTCATGGTGGCAGCTGCGGACCGAAGTGGCACGGCCGGTCGACGGTGGTCGGCGGTGCTCATCGTGCCAACGCTGGCCTTTCTGTATTCGCTCTGGACGATCGGCGGCTCCGGGCGCGACACGGTCTACTGGGGTTTTCTGTTGCTGCTGGCCGGTATCCCAATTTACGTCTGGAACCGTTGGCGCCAGGCCACCTAGAATCTTCTTATGCTAACCACACGGAGGTAAGCTGATGGCTGATCGTAGCGTGTCCGCATTCGAAGCCCGGCGTGCTCGGGGCAGGGCGGTCCTGCGGCGGAGTCTCGGGATAGCTCTGGCGCTCGCCGCGCTATCGAGCCTCGCGCAGGCGCAGACTTCGGTCGACCTAGCGGCGCTCGACGCGTACTTCTCCCAGGCCGGCGAAGCTTGGCAGGTGCCGGGCTTCGCCATCGCCATCGTGAAGGATGATGAGCTGGTGTTCGCGAAGGGATACGGCGTACGCGAGCTGAGGAAGAGCGCACGGGTGGACGAGCACACGCTGTTTGCCATCGCCTCCAACTCCAAGGCGTTCACCGCGGCGGCGCTGGCGAAGCTGGTGGCTGAAGGGCAGATCGGCTGGGACGATCGGGTCATCGACCACCTGCCCTACTTCCAACTGTACTCGCCGTATGTGACGCAGGAGATGCGGATTCGTGACCTGCTTTGCCATCGTAGTGGCTTGGGAACGTACAGCGGCGACCTGCTTTGGTACGGTACGAGTTACAGCCCGGCCGAGGTCGTGCGGCGGGCTCGCCATCTCGAGCCAGCCGGGCCGTTCCGGGCTCACTACGGCTACTCGAACCTCATGTTCATCGCAGCCGGGGAAATCATTCCCGCGGTGACGGGGCGAAGTTGGAACGAGTACGTAGAGGCGGAATACTTCGGCCCGCTCGGGATGGCAAGTACCGTCACCTCCGTGACGGATCTGGAGGGTAAGACGAACGTTGCGACACCGCATGCCGAGAAAGAGGGC
>JASFMO010000053.1:0-13296 GCA_050117535.1 Gemmatimonadales bacterium
GCGGCCTGGGTGGAGCGCGAGGGCATCTTCGGCAACTCGGAGCGTCGGACCCAGCATTGGGAGAAGGCGGCCGATCCGCCCGGCGAAGCCACGGAGGACGCGTGGCAGATCATCCAGGTGGCCAAACGCATGGGAATGGAGAACCTATTCCCATGGCCCGACGACGACTGGCACGAACCGATGTACGAAGAGTACCGCCGCTTTACGCTCGGGGTCGGCAAAGACCTGGCAAGTTATCAACAACTCAAGGAAACGCGCGGGCTGCTGTGGCCCGTCGTGGACGGAATCGAGACCCGCTACCGGTACGCCGCCGGGTACGACCCCTACGTCGAGAAAGACCGGGGCGTGCACTTCTACAAGGCGAAGGGTTACGGCGAGAAGGCGGCGTTCTGGCTTCGGCCCTGGCATCCGCCGGCCGAGTCGCCCGACGAGGAGTATCCATTCTGGCTCTGCACGGGTCGCGTCCTCGAGCACTGGCACACCGGTTCGATGACCCGGCGCGTGAAGCAGCTGCACCAGGCGGTCACGGAAGGCTACGTGGAAGTCAACCGGGCCGACGCCCAACGTCTCGGGATCAACCCGGGTCAGATGGTTCGGGTGGTGAGTCGGCGCGGAAGCCTCGAACTGCCCGCCGCGATCGACGGGCGCGGCAAGCCGCCGCAGGGCTCGGTGTTCATCCCGTTCTTCGACGAGGCCCGGCTGCCCAACCTTTTGACGCTCGACGCGATGGACAACATCAGCAAGGAACCGGATTTCAAGAAATGCGCGGTCCGTATCGAGCGCGTCTGACGCGCCTGTCACTGTTTGGAGCCGCCTTCGGCGTGGCGGCGAGCGGTTGCGGAGACGGCACGGTTCCCGTGCCCGATAGGGAGGGCGCGGTGAAGTCCGCCGCACACGTGCGCGCGGATCGGCGCGCCTATGATGGCGCGCCGCCGACAATCCCGCACCAGAGCTTCGGCATGCGCTGCGCCGCTTGCCACAACGCGCAGGGCCGGTCCGTGCCTGAGGTCGGCTTCGCCCCGGCATCGCCGCACGAGGGAACATCGAAAGCCGGCGCCACGACCCGCTGCCGGCAGTGCCACATATTCGTGACCGGCGAGGGACTGTTCGTAGCCAGCGAGTTCGTCGGTCTGAGACAGGATCTTCGCGCCGGAGCCCGGGCCACGCCCGGGGCGCCGCCAACGATTCCGCACCGCATACTCATGCGCGAGAACTGCGTGGCATGCCACGACGGACCGGGCGCACGCGAAGAGATCCGGACCACTCACCCCGAACGCTGGCGCTGCCAGCAGTGCCACGTACCCGTTACCACACATGCCACGTTCGAGACCGGCATGGGCGCGGGTCTCACGGAGGAGTAGCCACATGACTCAACTGCCCAGTGCCATCGAGCTAGGCCTCGAAGACGAGGCGCGACGCTTGTGGAACGGCGCGCTGGCGGCGCGGAAGGGCGGAGCCACCGACCTGGTATCACTGCTCGAGTCACTCGACCTTGGCCTCCACGCCGCCGAGATCCTCGTGATTCAACTACTGCAACCGATCAAGGACAGCTTCCCGGCCACCATCGGTCTACTGCTCAACACGCCGGCGCCCGAGGTCGATCTGCGACAAGACGCCATCAACGTTCCGAAAGCCCTGGGTTTCACCGACGCTATCGACCTGCTCAGCGCCGATGACCTCGAGTGCGTGAGCCCCGGCATGCACCGTGGCTGGGAGGATCGACGCTTTTCCTGCCGTCGCTCGCGCACCGCGACTCGCGAGGCCGTGGGCATTACGCTCACAGCGGAAGACCAGGAGCAGTTGCTGCTTCTCGCCGCGTATCGCAACCGCCTATTTCGCTGTCCCCCACCGGTTCGCGTCGTCCCCGGCGAGATCCTCAACGCCTTCGACCGCTTGGAGAGTTTGATCAATGGCCTGCTGACGGCCGCAGAACCGGCCTGATCGGCCGCTGTCCGAAACGAGGGTGCCGCGGCCCTTGCGCACGCGCGGCCAAGACCGTCAGTTGACAGGCGTCCCAACCTCTTCATTGCACCCCCTCAAGCAGAGACGCGCCAAGGAAGGAGTCAAGATGCGCCCGATCGGACGACTTGCGTGCACCATGTGTTCGTTGATGCTGCTTGCCCTGGCGGCCTTTGCGGCGCCGCTGGAAGCACAGCAGAAACCGCACAAAGGCAAGCCGGTCACCACAGCCAACTGGCAGCTCGCCGCCCGTTTCGCCCCATACAAGATGGAAAAGCTCGTGTACAGCACTTCGGTCGACCCACGCTGGATCGAGGGCAGCGAGCGCTTCTGGTATGAGTGGGAGACCTCGGACGGGAAGTTCTTCTACCTGGTCGACCCGACGAACGGCACCAAGCGGCAGATGTTCGACCGCGATCGCATCGCCGCCGAGTTGACGCGCATCACCAAGGACCCGTGGGACGCTCAGCACCTGCCGATTCGCCGGATCAAGTTCATCGACCCGAACACCCTCCAATTCGAAGTCGAGTCATCGCAGGACGAGGAGGTCGAAGCCGTCGAGGAGGAGCAAGAGGAAGAGGAAGAGGAAGAGGAAGAGGAAGAGGAGGAGGAACAGCAGCAGGAGGAAGAGCGGCGTGAGCGGAAGCGCCCCAAGAAGAAGGTCTTCCACTTCGAGTACGACGTGAACACCCAGACGCTGCGCGAGCTGGAGGATTGGGAGGCGCCGGACAGTCACCCCTCATGGGCCAGCGTATCGCCGGACGGCCGCTGGGTAGTCTTCGCGCGTCGCGGCAAAGAGGGGGCGGAAGGAGGAGGCGGCGGCCAGTTCCAATTCCAGCGCGAAGGCCAGCAGCGTGAGACCGAAGCCGACAAAGCAGAGCAAGAGGTCGAGGTCGATGAGATCCAGTTGACCGAAGACGGCGAAGAGCACTACAGCTACGCCGTCGGCGATCGCGGCGACACGGACGACGAGCGCGAGAAGAACAAGGACAAACGGAAGCGAACGCGGATCGTCTGGTCGAAGGACTCGAGCCGCTTCGCCGTCGAGCGGAACGACCAACGCAAGTCCGGCGAGCTGTGGGTGATCCACTCGACGGGCAACAAGCGGCCTCAGCTCGAGACCTACAAGTACGACATGCCCGGCGAGAAGAGCGTCACGCAGTCCGAGTTGCTGGTCTACGACCTCGAGTCCCGTACCATGGTGAAGGTCCAGGCCGAGGCATTCAAAGACCAGAGCCTCTCGATCTCGACCGCGCGCCAGTTCATCTATCCGGACAGCGACGAGCCGCGCCGGGCGCTATGGCTATCCGACAACAATCGAGACCTCTACTTCACGCGCAGCAGCCGCGATCTGCACCGCATCGACGTCTGCGTGGCCGACGCGACGACGGGTGAGGTCCGCGTGCTGATCGAAGAGCGGTTGAACACCTACGTCGAGGAGCAGCGCCTCGAGCTACTGAGGTCGGGCGACATGATCTGGTGGTCGGAGCGCGACGGCTGGGCCCACCTGTACCGTTTCGGCCCCGATGGGACGCTGAAGAACCGACTGACCCAGGGGCCGTTCTCGGTACGCGGTGTTGAGGGCATCGACGAGTCGCAGGGGCTCGTCTACTTCACCGCCAACGGCCGCGAGGCGGGCGAGGATCCCTACTATCAGCACCTCTACCGCGTGGGTCTTGATGGACGCGGCCTGACGCTACTCGATCCAGGCGACTTCGACCGCCGGGTCGAGATGGGCGAGTCGAACCGCTTCTTCGTCGACAACTACTCCCGGGTCAACACGATCCCGGCGGCGGCGCTCTACGACTCGCGCGGGCGGAGGCTGCTCGAACTCGAGGAAGCCGATTTCTCGAAGCTACTCGAGGCCGGCTATCAGTTCCCCGAGCCCTACACGGTGAAGGCGGCCGACGGCATCACCGACCTGTACGGGGTCATGTACAAGCCGTTCGACTTCGACTCCACCCGGGTCTACCCGATCATCGCCTACGTGTACCCGGGCCCGCAGACCGAGGCCGTCGCCAAGTCATTTCAGACCCGCGCCTACGAGGTGGGGCTGGCCCAGTTGGGCTTCGTGTTGATCACCGTGGGCAATCGCGGCGGTCACCCGGCGCGCTCGAAGTGGTACCACAACTATGGCTACGGCAATCTGCGCGACTACGGCCTGGCCGATAAGAAGGCGGCGATCGAGCAGCTCGTCGACCGCCACGACTACATGGACATCGATCGCGTGGGCATCTACGGCCACTCGGGCGGCGGCTTCATGTCGACCGCGGCGATGCTGGTTTACCCCGACTTCTTCAAGGTCGCCGTGTCATCCTCGGGCAACCACAACAACGACGTCTACAACCGGTGGTGGTCGGAGAAGCACCACGGCGTGAAGGAAGTGGTGGATGACTCGGCGAGGGTGTCGTTCGAGTACGACATAGAAAAGAACTCGGAGTTGGCAGCCAACCTGAAGGGTCATCTGCTGCTGACGACGGGCGACATCGACAACAACGTGCACCCCGCTGGCACACTGCGGATGGCCGAAGCGCTGATCCGAGCCAACAAGCGGTTCGATTTCTTCGTCTTCCCCGGCCAGCGTCACGGGTACCGCGGACCGTCAGGCGACTACTGGTTCTGGCTGCGCGCCGAGTACTTCGCCAAGCACCTGCTGGGTGATGAGCGAATGGCGCCGGACATCACCGAGCTGAACCTGGAGCGCGAGCAGACGGGCCGGCGCGCCGGGGGGCAGAACGGAGAGCGATAGCTAACTCGATCGAACGAACCTCCATTTTGCAAGCCCGCGCGGCTAGCACCGCGCGGGCTTTTTCTCGACAGCCTACCGGACCGCCGACAGGGACCGCATCGCCCGCCGAGCGGCTGCGACTCGAGGCTGCAGCTCGGGGTCCGCGTCCTCCCACGCGTCGACGAGTTTGCCGTAGTAATGCATCGCCCGTTCCATGTCACCCCGTTGGTTGGACAGCTCGCCCAACCGCTCGTAGACGGCCGGCAGCCAGAAAGGGTCCTGACCATCGGCTGGCGAGGTTCCTCCCAGCGCTCGCAGGGTGTAGGGAGTTGTGAGGCAGCGTTCAGCGTAGGAGGGCAGCCCACCGCTGCCCTCATTTCTCCCCATTCGACCGAGCGCCAGCGGTCTCTTGTCGACCCCAGCCGCCGGCGTGGTCGCGTTTACCGCGCCGACGGTAGCGAATCACTCCTCGCGGCGGATCCGGCGCTGGCCGGCGAGGTTCCCGCAAGACTGGCGAAACACGAGCCTCACACCTAAAGTTGGCGCGTCAACCGACTACCCTGAGACGCGGATACTATGACCCTACTTGCCAAGGCTGAGGCCTTCGCCGACGAACTGACTCGCATACGGCGCGACATCCACGCCAACCCCGAGCTGGCGTTCCAGGAGACGCGCACCGCCGCCCTGGTCGCCGAAGAGCTGGAGCGCCTGGGCTACGAGGTGAGAACCGGAGTGGGTGTGACCGGTTGCGTAGGCGAGCTGTCCCACGGGTCGGGGCGAACGATCGCGCTGCGCGCCGACATGGACGCGCTGCCGATTCAGGAGACGAACGACGTCCCCTACCGCTCGCGCAACGATGGCGTGATGCACGCCTGCGGCCACGACGCCCACGTCACCTGCCTGCTCGGCGCCGCGCGGCTGCTGGCGGAGAGCGCGCGCGAAGGAGCGCTGCCGCCGGGTCGCATTCGCTTGCTCTTCCAGCCCTCGGAGGAGACGACCGACGAGGAGAACATTGGCGGCGCCAGCCGAATGATCGCCGACGGAGCGATGGACGGAGTCGACGCCGTGATCGCTCTCCACGTGGCGGCGACGTCACCCACCGGCCTCGTCCTGTTCCGGCCCGGTCTCCTGATGGCGGGACACGATACGCTCTACGGCACGGTTCGGGGCATCAACGCGCACGCCGCGCTTCCCCACGAGGGCCGCGACGCGATCCTGCTCGCCAGCCACGTCATCCAGGCGGCGCAAGTCGTCGTGGCGCGGCAGATCGATCCGCTGGACAGCGCGGTGGTGACGTTCGGCAAGGTCCAGGGTGGAACCGCCGAGAACATTCTGGCCAGCGAGGTTCGTCTGGAGGGCACCCTGCGTTACTTCAGCGACAGGGTCCGCAAGACCATCCACGATGAGTTGCGACGCGCCTTCGCTGTTGCCGACACGCTGGGCGGGAACGGCGTGCTGGAAATACGGCCCGGGAATCCGCCGGTGATCAACGACGCGCGCGTGACCGAGCTCGCGCGATCGGCGGCACAATCGGAGGTTGGCGCGGACAACGTCGGCGTCGCCGACCAGATTATGGGCGCGGAAGACTTCGCGTTCCTGGCCAAGCGGGCACCGGGATGTTTTTTCTGGCTCGGGGCACGAATCGAGGAGGATCCGCGCCTGCATCACTCGCCGCGGTTCGATATCGACGAACGCTGCCTTCCCAGGGGCGCCGCCGTGCTCGCGGCCGCCGCCGCGAAGCTGCTGGCCGAGTGGTAACGGCGACGGCACCTCTCCGCTCGATTCGCCGCCGAATCCGAGCGCTCAACCGGCGACTGCAGAGCGTCTATGGTCTGGCGCAGAAGCACCGCCTGGACCCGCTGGACGAGTTGATGCTGACGATTCTCAGCCAGAGCACATCCGACAGTAATCGCGACCGCGGGTACGAGTCGTTACGTGACAGGTTTCCGACTTGGGAAGCGGTGCGTACGGCGCCGCGTCGCGGTGTTGAGGAGGCGATCCGCCCGGCGGGGCTATGGAAGCAGAAGGCGCGTGTGCTTCAGGAGACACTCGAGGCCATCCACGAGGACCGGGGTGCGCTCGACCTCTCGCATCTTCACCGCCTCACCAACGACGAGGTGATCGAGGAACTCACCCGCTTCCGGGGGGTGGGTGTGAAGACCGCTGCCTGCGTGTTATGCTTCTCGATGGGCCGAGACTACATGCCGGTGGACACCCATGTCCATCGCGTGGCACGGCGCCTGGGGCTGATCCCAGAGCGCTCCACGGCGGACCAAGCCCATGGGCTACTGAATCGCGACGACTCGGTACCGGCCGAGCTTCGCTTTGAGTTTCACATCCAACTTATCCGCCACGGGCGCGCGGTCTGCCGGGCAAGCCGGCCAGCGTGTAGCGAATGCGTCCTGGAGGACCTGTGCCCCAAGGTCGGGGTTTAGCCGAACGATCTGGCCAACGAGGAAAGGACAGCGCGATGCGTTCCTTCATTACCCTGACAGCGATTTGCGTGGTCGTGGCGTGCACTCCCCCTGCAACCGGGCCCGGCGCCGCCGGCGGTCGTGTCGCATTCCCCTTCGATTGGGAGTTCCGCGGAATGGACCCGATCGGGACCGGCACCCAGGGAATGGTCTCCACCACGGACGTGCGGGCGACCCGCGTGGGGATCGATGTGCTGCAAAGCGGCGGAAACGCCATCGATGCCGCCATCGCGGTAGGCTTCGCGCTGGCCGTTGTTCACCCGTCAGCCGGCAACATCGGGGGCGGCGGCTTCGCAGTGGTCCGTATGGCCGATGGTGAGACGGCGTCGCTCGATTTCCGGGAAAAGGCGCCGCTCCTGTTGACTCCGGAGGAGTATCAGGATGACGAGGGGAAGCCCACCGATGATTCGCGGATCGGCCATCTCGCCGTTGGCGTCCCCGGCACTGTAGCGGGGTTGGCGGAACTGCACGAGCGGTTTGGCTCGTTGAGCTGGCGCGAGCTGGTGGCGCCAGCCATCGACCTGGCAGAGAACGGCTTCACGGTGACCGAGAGCCTGAATCGCGGCCTGGCACGCCGGGCCAGTCTGCTGACGAGGTTCGAAACGACACAGCAGGTCTTCTACCCGAACGGCGAGCCGCCACGCGTCGGGTCGAACTTCCGGCAGCCGCTGTTGGCCCAGACACTGGGCCTGATCGCGGCGGAAGGGCGAAACGCGTTCTATCGGGGACAGATTGCCGATTTAATCGTGGAGGAGATGCGTGAGGGCGGTGGCCTTATCAGACATGAGGACTTGAGCCGCTACCAGGCCGTGTGGCGCGACCCGATCACATTCGATTACCGGGGACATACGGTCATCTCGATGCCACCTCCCTCGTCCGGGGGGATCACGATTGCGGAGATCCTGAATATTCTCGAGGGCTACGATCTCGGCTCGATGGGCTTCAACTCGTTCGACGCTATCCACCTTATGACGGAGAGTTTTCGCCGCGCCTTCGCCGATCGGAACTACTATTTGGGCGATCCCGACTACGTCAACATTCCGGTCGCCGAGCTGATCAGCGATGAGTATGCCGCGGAGCTGCGAGCGAGCATCTCGCGGGGTCGAGCTTCGCCCTCGGAACAGTTCAACCGGGTACCGGTCCTGGGCGAGGGGAACAACACGACCCACTACTCGATCGTCGACGGGCAGGGCAACGCCGTCGCCGTCACGTACACGCTAAACTCGGGCTACGGATCGGGTGTGACGGTGGGGCGAGCAGGCTTTCTGCTCAACAACGAAATGGACGACTTCACGGTCCGCCCCGGTTATCCGAATCAATTCGGTCTCATCCAGGGCGAGGCCAATCTCGTCGGCCCAGGGCGTCGCCCGCTGTCGGCGATGACCCCGACGATCGTCGTCGACCCTGCGCGCCAACTTCGTCTGGTGGTCGGCTCGCCGGGCGGCCCGCGAATCATCACGGCCGTCGCCCAGGTGATCATCAACGTGTTGGATTTCGGCATGGACGTGCGTACGGCCGTCGATGCCCCGCGGATACACCATCAGCTATTGCCAGACGTGATCGAACTCGAAAACAACGGCCTCGATCTTCCGACGCGTGCGGACCTACTGTCAGCCGGCCACGAAATTGCTGCGAATTCGGGTTACTTCGGTGACATACAGCTAATCATCCGAGAATCTAACGGCATGCTGTACGGCGCCTCGGACCCCCGCCACGAAGACGGCCGCGCGCTCGGATACTGAGGTGCTGAAGCAACTCGCGCCTTTACTTCCCTACGCCCGCCGGTACCGGCGCCGCATCGCTTTGGGCCTAGGCTTGGTGGTGGCGAGCAATCTGTTCGCCCTCGCGTGGCCGTATCTGCTGAAGCTAGCCATCGACGCGCTGGATAGGGGGATCACACCGCAAGGCCTGGCGGCCTATGCCGGCGCCATCGTGGGATTCTCGTTCGTGGGCGGCGTGGGCCGCTTCTTCATGCGCGAACTGCTGAACGGCATGAGCCGTCGGGTCGAGAACGACCTTCGCGACGACTACTTCGAGCACCTGCTGCGTCTGGCGCCGGATTTCTACGGTCGCGTGCCGACCGGCGAACTCATGAGCCGCGCCACCAACGACATTCCGGCCGTTCGCATGGTGATAGGCCCGGCGATCATGTACCTGGTCAACACGACCGTGGTCTCGGCGATCGCGCTGACCATGCTGATCCTGATCGATCCGCGGCTCACGCTGCTGGCGGTCTTACCCATGATCATCGTTCCACCGGTGGTCATCTTCTTCGGGCGCGAGATCCACAAGCGATTCGAGGCGATCCAGGCTCAGTTCGGCCGCATCTCGACCATGGCGCAGGAGAATCTCGCCGGCGCCCGCATCGTGCGCGCCTACGTGCAAGAAGCCGCGCAGGCGAAGGGATTCGCCGAACTGAACGCGGAGTACATGCACAAGAACCTGCGACTGGCTCGGATCTGGGGGCTGTTTCACCCCATGCTCATGCTGCTCACAGGGCTTGGTGCCGTGGTCGTCCTAGGGATCGGCGGCCGTGATGTTATCATGGGACGCATCACCATCGGCGATTTCGTCGCCTTCATCTTCTACCTCATGCAGCTGATTTGGCCGATGATCGCCCTCGGCTGGGTCATCAATCTGTTCGAGCGTGGAGCCGCCTCCATGGGCAGGATTCGCGAGATCATGGAGGAGTTGCCGTCGATTCGCGACAACGAGGCGCCCGTCGAGCTGGCCCAACCGCTCGGTGCGGTCGAGTTTCGCAACGTCTCGTTTCGGTATCCCGGCACCGAGCGTTACGTCCTGCGTGACATTTCCTTCAGGATCGAACCGGGTAAGACGGTCGCCATCGTCGGCCCGACCGGTTCGGGCAAGAGCACGGTCGTGCGACTCATCCCTCGCCTCTATGATCCCGACGAGGGCGAGATCCTGCTCGACGGAACACCGATCACCCGAATTCCGCTGGAACAATTGCGCCGTCTGATCTCTATGGTGCCTCAGGAACCGTTTCTCTTCTCCGAGACTCTGCGCAGCAACATCGCGTTCGGCCTCGACGACGGTCGCGACGGGAATCACATCGAGGAGGCAGCAGGGATCGCCCAACTGGCCGAGACCATTCGCGACTTCCCACAGGGCTACGAGACCCAGCTCGGCGAGCGCGGGATCAACTTGTCGGGCGGTCAGAAACAGCGGGCCACACTGGCGCGCGCCCTGACTCGAGACGCGCCGGTACTGATACTGGACGACGCTTTGTCCTCCGTCGACACTCAAACCGAGATGCGTATACTGGCCGGCCTACAGGATGTGCTGCGCCGACATACGAGCTTCATCGTCTCGCATCGCGTCACGGCCGTGAAAGATGCCGACCTGATCCTCGTCATCGACGATGGTGAGATCGTCGAGCGAGGCCTTCACTCACAGCTGATCGAGGCCGACGGCACGTACGCACGCTTGCTGCGGCGGCAACTGCTGGAGGATAGTCTGGAGGTCGATTCCGGGACCGACCTCGCCGGCGCCGCTCAGCCTTGAAGACGTTGGCGTCGGGCGGATCCGGCGCTAGTCTCGTTCTACTAGGAGAGCCCGCGCCGCTCGAACCGCCTCCCGATCGCGAGTCTTCGCCACAACGTAGAGCGCGTAGAGTCCCGGCGTGAGATCCGCCGGCAGATCGACCGTCAGCGACCGAGGCCATAGACGCGTGTACGCCGGAACCACCTCTTCCCACCCAAGGCCGAGCGGCGGCTTCTCGCTCAATGGCACATCTTCCAGTCGGCCGAACTCGCCTTCACCTACTTGCTGCACGGCCAGGTACAGCGAGACGGTCTCCGCGTCGGGTCCCAGTCCGTAGATCTCCCAGAATACACCGATCTTCTCCCCCGCTCGCGCGCGCAGCGACCCGCGCGCCCGCGGGATGGCCGCGGCGAGAGTATTCGGCAACGGATCGCCACCCGTCGTGACCAGCACATCGGAGACTGCGAACTGGAACCGCTCGAGCCTTCTGGGCCGAATTCCATAGCGCACGCGAGCCGCTCGTCGCATCTCACTCGAGAACATCTCAATGCTGAGCAAGAGGGGCTCGACACCGAGGGTCAGATTCAAGACACCATGCGCCTCAGCGGCTGCGGGCCTCACGACCAGCGGTTCACTCGACTCATCGCGGGCGAGAAAGAGCGCGGCCTCCAGCGGTATGCCACGCCAGCCGGGATCCGCGCTTTGATCGAACGCCGCGACGATGACAGCCGAGTCCCCACGTGGGAAGATCGCCAGTTGATGCTCCAGCGTGTGGAACTCCGACACGTAGGTGGGAGCGTAGGTCTCGAAGGGCGTCCGCGAGCCAATCGACCACTCGCCAGGTCGGATCGAACTGGGATCGAGAACGAAACTCGAGCGCGGCAGGAACTGTCGCCGGTGCCCGGCGTACACGGCCGAGATGTCGACGTTGTATGGAGTCTCCCGGCTAACGACCCAACCCAAGGGCCACCCGTGCCGAAGGACGATCCGCCTGAGCGTTTCGCCACCGCCTAGCCCGTGCCCCGACGGCGCCTGACTCTGAAGCCAACAGATGACGTTGCGCGCCATGTGCTCTGTCTTGCGATCATTGGCCGGCGTCAGGTAGAGCGGATCGGCAAGCCACCAGAACCTCCGCTCCAGTGAATCACGCTGAAATCCGAACGAGCTGTCGTAAGCCTGTCTGAGCTCGCCATCGAGGAAGGTTCCGATGTCGGTCCACCACCTCTTGCCGTGCACGGGCATGTCGCGCAGCGCGAGTCCGAAGGCCGAGTCGGCGGCATCGAAGTCCTCCGTGACGTGGAGCACATAGCCCGCCAGCGCCTCGCACCACCAGCTGGCCGTCAGGCCACATCGTCGAGCGAGCGCCAGCGCCTCGCCGCCTCGACCCGCCTCGACCAGGTAGCGGACTCGTTGACTCATGATGAATTGGTCGCCGTGGAGCGTTTCGGAGGCCAGCGCCAGCTTCTGCAACAGGGCCCGTCTCGCCGAATCGACGGTAATGGGTTCCTGGAAGCTGGAGGCGCTCGGATAGACGTAGGCAAGACACGTCTCACCGATCAGTTCGTCGCAGCGATAGCGCCCGCTGCGTCGCGGGAAGTTGCGCGCCCGAAGCTCTTCGAATTCTCGCACCCAGGCCCTGGCCGTATCGACCAGCATCATCGAATCGGGATCAAGCAGACGGGTGGCACGTCCCGGCCGCAGCAGGTCATCGACGACGCGCTTACCTTCGGGTGTCATGTGTCGTTCGCCCCGCAAACGAACAAGGGTGAACAGATACAGACTGTTGTCGGGATCGAGCGCTACAGCCTTGAGCAGCGCGGCCTCCGCCGCGTGTCGCTCGGGCGACAGTGAATCCGATCCAGCTCGCAAGGCGAGCAATCGACCGAGTTGGAAATGCGCCTCGGCCAGATCGGGAGCGGCGGCGATGGCTTCTCTCAATTCGGCGAGCGCGGCGGCCGTGTCACCGGCAGTGGCCAAAGCGAGACCGGCATCGATGTGCAGACGGGCGCTGTCGCGGCGCGCTGCCACGTCCTGCGCCCGGAGGGATCCGGAGGACGTAGGCAGTTGGGCCCAGGGGGCGAAGACGAGGACGAGGACGATGAGAAGCCAGCGTCGCATGACGACCTCGATAATGATCGCCGTGTGAAGCGGGCTAGATGCGCTCCATCAGGAACTCGGGCGTGAAGCGGATCAACCAGCCCGCCAATACCGTGAACTTCCCGCTTGCCAGCAGCAACCCCACACAGATGAGCAGAACACCCGCCACCCACTCCACATAGCGAAGATAGCGTCGGAATCTGCGGAACCAGGCGAGGAACGCTGTGAGTGCCACGGCGCTGAGAACGAACGGGACCGCCAGACCCAGCGAGTAGACGAACAGCAGGCCCACGCCCTCGGCCATGTTCGCGCGTGTCGCGGCCAGCGTGAGTATGGCGCCCAGGATAGGCCCGATGCACGGCACCCAGCCGGCGCCGAAGGCGACGCCCACCACAACGGTTCCAGCGTACCCGACCGGTTTCGTTTGAAACTGGTAGCGCTTCTCGCGCGACAGCGCGGGGATCGGGACTATGCCCAACAACAGGACGCCGAAGAGAATGATGATGATGCCACCGATGCGGGCGATGACATCCT
>JASFMO010000054.1:0-13213 GCA_050117535.1 Gemmatimonadales bacterium
ACCCTCGACGCGCAGCTCGCGGCAGCGATCGGCGACCTCGAGGCTGACCGTCTCGTGGCCGCCGCTATCGGGTTCGCGGGGGTGAGAGGCGGCTTCATGGATCTCTCGGATCGAGTCGCACAAGTGGTAGCGGGCCTCGAGGATGAGGAGACGAGTCGTAGCGAGGAAGCGGCCGCCGACGACAGCCTTGGGCGGAGTCCTACGGTCGATCCGTCAGATCCCGGCGAAGGATCGGCTGGGACGACTACGGCCGAGGTCGCGATCACGTCGCTGGTCGAGGCATACCGGACGGCGTTCGAGGCCGAGGATCTGGACCGGCTGAGCGAGGACGTGTATCGAGGACCGCTGCCGGAATCGGATGCCGCATTCTTGGGCCTGTTGTTCGAGAGTGCGGAGCAGTTCGAAGTATCGATCGAGGTGGACGATCTCGGCATCGAGGGCGATGAAGCTATCGCTCGCGTTCGGCAGGCGATGAGGTACAGACTGACTGTGACCCACGAAGCCAGGGCGCACGAACTTCCGCTCCGAATGATCTTCGAGCGGACGGACTCCGATTGGCGTCTCGTTCGCCTTGAACAGCGCTGATTCCGGCTATTGGCTGGGCGTCAACGAGAACTCCACGGCCACGGTGCCGATCAGCTCGTTTTGGAGGGTTGAATCGAACTGGAACCCGTCCGGCGCGCGCGGCGCCCAGGATGAGATGTAGTCGCGAAGATCGAAACGGAGAAACACGGCCGGCTCCAGCCCGAAACGGAGCCCTAGGCCAAGAACGCCGGCCAAATCGGTCGTCCCCTCCAGCGTGTCGAAGAGTTCGCCGCTACGCGCAACGAGTCCGCCGCCCCCCAGCAAATAGATGCTCAAAGGACTGAACGGAGCACGATAGATGTCGTAGAGCGCGCTCAAGCTCGCCAAGAAGATAGAGGCGTCGCTGGGGACCTCGTCCGCGACAGCGCTCGGGATATCCAGGTTGGAGAGCACGTAACCGGCCTCGGCCTCCAAGGCGAGTCGCGAAAGTCGTACCGTGAGACGGCCGCCGCCTACGATCCCGGGCTCGTGACCGAGGTTGAGGATGATCGGCTGATCGGCATCGCCCAATCGAACGGACTCGAAGAGATTGGTGGCGGGAAGATAACCGCCGAGGAGGGCGGAGAGGCCGACCCGCACCTGCCCGTCGAGCGGTGCCGCGCTGGAGAGAGCCAGCGCGACGATGAGGGCCACCCTGTGAGTCATCGTGTTTCTCCTGGTGTTGCATCAGGCGGGTAGCACGGCTTCCCGACCTTGGGCAGCGGGAAACGAAGAGGCCGTGTTCGAGGGGATACGGTCCTCATATTAGCGCGTCGCCGGGCCGCCGGCAACAGTCCGGCGGGGCCGTGCGTCGATATCTGCCGCCCTCTGAACGATCTAGCGCCGGTCAGGTCCGTACAGGTCGTAGCGCAGGTCCCGCAAGAAGGGCACGTGACGCCGGACCCGCTCGATGTCTTGCCGATCGATTTCGGCCACGAGCAGCTCCTCTTCGTTTTCGCGGGCCCGCGCGATGACTTTGCCGTCGGGAGCGGCGACGAAGCTCTGGCCGAAAAACTGGAGATCTCCATCTAGGCCGGCCCGGTTCGCTACGGCCACGAAGATTTGGTTCGCGACCGCGGACGCCTGGACCTCGATTTCCCACACGTCGCGGAAAGCCTGTTCGGACATCGACGTTGCGGTCGGCACGACGACGATCTCGGCGCCGCCGAGGGCGAGGGCGCGAAAATGCTCCGGATAGTGTCGGTCGTAGCAGATCGCCACGCCGATGCGGCCGGCCCGAGTCTCGTAAACGGGCCAACCGGTGTCCCCGGGCCAATAGTAGAATTTCTCGTTGTACCCGGGTTCCTCGGCGATGTGCAGCATGCGGCTGGCTCCGAGCAATGATCCGTCAGCATCGATGACCGGAGAGGAATCGTAGTAGCGACCCGGGGCCGCTCGCTCGAAGACGTTGATCACGGTGACCAGCTTGTGTTGTGCGGCGGCGGCCTGAAATCGTTCGGTTGTGGGGCCGGGAATCGGCTCCGCCCAATCGAAGTACCGTTCATCGGCACGAACCTGCGGGAAGAAGAAGTCGAAGGCGAGCTCGGGAAATACGATGAGATCGGCTCCGGCGCCCTTGGCTTGGGCCATCCAATCGATCGCTTTGTCGAGGCTAGACGCGCGGTCACCCTCGTGCTGGAATTGGGCGCAGGCTAGCTTCATCCTCTACCTCCAACGTGGCCGGTTACGTGTCGCTATCGGTCTGGCGTATCAGGATCGCTTCGCAGCCCGCGGCGAACAAGCCCCCAAGGGTGAACGGATGTCGTGGAGCCGAGGCGTCGATGCTTGACACTCTGTGGAGTGTGGATGAGGTTCTAACGGAGGAGCGTGCCGGGCGCCCCCGGGTTGTATCCGTGGGCGCCCCGGTTCTTTGAAGCGCGTAACGGCAACCTGGGAAAGTGAGCGCGAAAATGTTGAAGCTGGAGCTCCAAGACGGCTCCGAGGTAGAGGTCGAGCAGGGTATCTCGGCCGGCGAGCTGGTGGAGCGGATCGACGGTGATGTGGCCGGACAGGCGATCGCGGCCAAACTGGACGATGAGATCATCGACCTCGCCAGACCCATCGAGAGGTCGGGCCGGCTCAGGTTCCTGACCGAGGACGACGACGATCCGGACGCGCTGTACGTGCTCCGCCATTCCGCGGCGCACGTGCTAGCCACGGCGGTGCGGAGCCTGTGGCCGAACGCCGGCATCGGCTTTGGGCCACCCATAGCCGAGGGGTTTTACTACGACTTCGACGTCGAGCAGCCCTTCACGCCGGAAGATCTCGAGCGGATCGAGCAGCGGATGGCTGAGGTCGTCGGCGGGGATGCCGCGTTCGAGCGTCGTGAGGTGCAGCGGCCCGAGGCGGAACAGCTGTTCTCGGACGATCCCTACAAGCTCGAGCGGCTGGAGGAGATCCCCGAAGGTGACACGATCTCGATCTACCGCGATGGCGAGTTCCTCGACCTCTGCCGCGGACCGCACCTTCCGTCGACGGGCCGAGTCAGGAACTTCAAGCTGCTCCACGCGGCGGGAGCCTATTGGCGCGGAGACGAACGGCGGCCGATGCTCCAGCGGATCTACGGGACCAGCTTCTTCGAGAACGCGCATCTCGAGGAGCACCTGCGGCGTCTCGAGGAGGCGCGACGGCGCGATCACCGTCTGATCGGCAAGGAGCTCGATCTGTTCAGTGTGCAGGATGATGTGGGTCCGGGCCTGATTCACTGGCACCCCAAGGGCGCCATGATACAGTTCCTCCTGCGTCGTTTCTTGGAAGACGAGCTGCTGCGGCGTGGATACGACTTCGTGTATACGCCGCATATCTCACGCGAGACCCTGTTCCGTAGATCGGGGCACCTGCAAGCCTATTCCGAGGTGATGTTTCCGTCCATGGAGATGGAGGGCGAGAAAGAGAACTATCGGGTCAAACCGATGAACTGCCCCGGTCACATGGAGATCTACGCTTCGAGGCAGCGCAGCTACCGTGACCTGCCGATCCGTTATTCGGAGATCGCCAGCGACTACCGGAACGAGAAATCGGGAACGCTGCACGGCATGCTGCGGGTGCGCGGGCTGACGATGGACGACGCACACATTTTCTGCCGTCCGGATCAGACGGAGGAGGAGATCTACGCGCTGCTCGATCTCGTGGATGCGATCTACGGGACCTTCGGTCTCCGCTATCGCCTCGACTTCTCCACTCGGCCGCAGAAGCGGATCGGCTCCGATGAGGTGTGGGATCAGGCCGAGAACGCGCTGCAGAGCGCGATCGAGCGGAGGGGGCTGACGTACGCGGTCGACCAGGGGGGCGGCGCCTTCTACGGTCCGAAGATCGATGTCAAGTTCCTTGATGCCATCGGACGCGAGTGGCAGGGCTCGACGATCCAGCTGGATTTCGTACTGCCCGAGCGGTTCGACCTGCACTACGTGGGAGCCGACAATCAGCGGCATCGTCCGGTGATGATACACCGGGCGATCTACGGAACGCTGGAACGGTTCGTCGGCGGATTGATCGAGCACTTCGCCGGAGCCTTCCCGGTGTGGCTCTCGCCGGTGCAGGCGCGCATCCTGCCGGTGTCGGACGATCTGGCCGAGTCGGCGCGCACCGTGGTCGAGGCGCTCAAGGCGACCGGGTTGCGGGCCGAACTGGACGACCGGTCGGAGACCCTCTCGTACCGGATCCGGGACGGCGAGCTGCAGAAAGTGCCGTATCTGGCGGTAGTCGGCAAACGCGAGGCCGAGGCGGGCACGGTGGCGGTTCGACGTCGTGGCGCCGACAAGAAGCAGATCGTCATGCCGGTGGACGATTTCGTGGCGCGCGTCCTGGAGGATGACCGATCGCGCACTCTGACGTAGGGTCCGCTCGCGCCGGTTGACAAAGCGAGGGAATTGGCAGAGTTTTGCCAGCACAATCCGGGAAGTGGCGGCCTGATGGACACCGCCCACCTATCGGCCCGCGCCCCGAGCGCGGCGCCGCCGGGTCCAAGCGAATGCGCGTCGGGCGGTCGGACAGCGACCGACGGGGCGTGTTAGCGTGGGTCCATCGCTTTTTTGTTGAGCCGCCGGAACCGCAGAGAAGGGAGAGAGACTATCGATAAGACCGAGCCCCGCGTGAACAACCAGATACGGATCAGCCCGGTCAGGTTGGTCGACGTAGGCGGCGAGCAGATTGGGATCGTTTCGATCGATGAAGCGCGCAGAGCGGCGGAAGAGCGTGGCCTGGACCTGGTGGAGGTTGCGCCGGGCGCCCGGCCGCCTGTGGTCAGAATCATGGACTACGGGAAGTACAAGTACGAGCAAGCGCGCAAGGCGCGGGAGTCGAAGAAGAAGCAGCACCAGGTGAAGGTGAAGGAGATCAAGCTGCGCCCGAAGATCGAAGATCACGATTTCAATTTCAAAGCGGGGCACGCTCGCCGGTTCTTAGTAGAGGGCAACAAAGTCAAGGTGACAATGCGCTTCCGTGGGCGCGAGATGACCCACACGGAGCTCGGGGCCGGCGTACTCGAGCGCTTCGCCGCGTTGTTGTCCGACGTGGGTCAAATCGAGGAGGCGGCACGGCTCGAAGGTCGGAACATGAGCCTGGTCCTGGCACCAAAGCGCTAGCCGGGGCGGCCCGACATAAAGAACGGAGAGGTGGAGTACCGATGCCTAAGATGAAGACACATCGGGGGGCGGCGAAGCGCTTCCGAAAGACGGCTCGTGGCAAGCTCAAGCGCCAGCGTGCGTACAAGAGCCACATTTTGGCCAAGAAGACACGCAAGCGTAAGCGGCGACTTCGACAGGGTGCGCTCGTGGCCGCCAGTGACACTAGTCGTGTGAAGCGGATGCTCGGTCTCTGAGCGCGTCCGCGCTTTGAGCCGATTGTGGAAAGGAGTACATAGATGCCTCGGGTGACGAATCAGGTCGTAAGGCACAAGAGGAAGAAGAAGGTTCGTGAGCTGGCGAAAGGATATCGCGGCGCGCGATCGAAGCTTTATCGTACCGCGAAGAACGCGGTGGAGAGAGGGTGGAGCTACAGCTACCGCGATCGGCGCCGCCGCAAACGGGATTTCCGTCGGCTCTGGATCACCCGGATCAATGCGGCTGCCCGTCAGCACGATATCAGCTATTCCCAGTTCATCAGTGGTCTGCGTAGCGCCGGAGTCGAGCTGAATCGGAAGTCCCTGGCGGACCTGGCCGTGCGGGATCCGAGTGTCTTCGGTAGCCTGGTCGAGGTCGCCAAGGAGGCCCGGAACAAGTAAGCCAGCTTGGCCGCGATGCAGGATTTCATGACCGACCTCCGCGCGCTCGAGGATGCAGGGACGGCGGCGATCTCCGCTGCCGCCGGGCCCGCTGACCTCGAGCAGGTGCGGGTAGAGTATCTGGGGCGGAAGTCGCGCCTCACGCAACTGCTGCGCAGCGTTGGGCAGCTTCCGCCCGAACAGCGGCGCTCGGCGGGTGCCGAAGCGAATCGCGTCAAGAACGCGCTGCGCGAGCGGCTCGAGGCGAGGACGGCCGAGTTGGCCGATTCGGGCGGCGCGGCGGTCCCGCACGACGACCTCACGCTTCCCGGGCGCGAGCGCTGGCGTGGTGCGCTGCATCCCTGCACGGCGGTGACGGACGAGATCTGCGGCATTTTCAAGGAACTTGGCTTCGTCCGTGCCTGTGGCCCCGAGGCGGAGACGACGTGGTACAACTTCACCGCTCTGAACACACCATTGGATCACCCGGCTGCGGACGAGCAGGACACGTTCTATCTGGGGGAAGACAGCGTCTTGCGCACCCATACGTCGCCGGTGCAGGCGCGCGTCATGGAGAAGGCCGAGCCCCCCGTGCGCATCGTCGTTCCCGGCGTTGTCTACCGCCGCGACCCATTCGACGCATCGCATGCGCCGGCATTCGAGCAGATCGAAGGCTTGGCGGTCGATGAAGGGATCTCGTTCATCGACTTCAAGGCGTCGATCAGCTACTTCGTCCATCGCTTCTTCGGCGAGGACGTGGGGACTCGTTTTCGCCCGTCGTTCTTCCCGTTCACCGAACCGTCGGCGGAAGTCGACGTCTCGTGCCTGCTGTGCCACGGTGAAGGATGTTCCGCCTGTAAGGGCACCGGCTGGATCGAGATCATGGGCGCCGGAATGGTCGACCCCGCCGTCTTCGACAACGTCGGGTACGACTCGGAGCGGTACACCGGTTTCGCCTTTGGCATGGGGGTCGGTCGGATTGCCATGCTGCGCTATCGGATACCGGATATCAGACTGCTCTACGAAGGCGACGTTCGCTTCCTGCAGCAGTTCGAGCGAGCCTGATTCCGGAGTATCACCAACCGGACCCTTCGGACCATGAAAGTATCCTACCGCTGGCTGAAACAGCTGGCGCCAACGATTGAAGACTCGGCGAGAGACCTGGCCGAGCGTCTGACCTACACGGCGGTCCCCGTCGACGACGTCGTATGGCTGGGGGCTGGGCTGGAGGAACTCGTGGTCGCCCGGGTCGAGAGCGTCAGCCCGCACCCACAGGCCGACCGGCTGGTGATCTGCCAGGTCGACGCCGGTCGCGACGAGCTCGTCCAGGTGGTCACGGGCGCACCGGTCGTCATCGGGGGAGGCTATTACCCGTTCGTCGGCGTTGGGCAGACGCTGCCCGGTGGTCTGGTGATCAAGCGGGCGAAGCTGCGCGGTGAGTACTCGGAAGGGATGCTTTGCTCGGAGAAAGAACTGGGCGTCGGGCGGGACGCCGCCGGCATCATGCAGCTGAACGGCGAATTTACCCCGGGGCAGCCGGTGCTCGACGCCATGGAGCTGGATGATTATCAGCTGGACATCGACGTCACGGCGAACCGACCGGACCTGCTTGGGCACTGGGGTGTGGCGCGCGAGCTGGCGCCGGCGGGTGAAGCGGATCTCCGATTGCCCGGGTTCCCGAACCAGCCGTCAGTCCGTTTCGATATCGAATCCGCGGCACGCGAGGGGACGACCGCTGGTGTGACCGTCCGTATCGAGGATCCCGAGGGTTGTCCCCGGTACATGGGCGCTGTCGTGCGTGGCGTCAGCGTCGGGCCATCACCGGAGTGGCTGGCCAACCGTTTGCGCGCGATCGGACAGCAGCCGATCAACAACGTGGTGGACGCCACCAATTTCGTGCTGAACGAGCTGAATCAGCCGCTGCACGCTTTCGACCTCGAGGCGTTGCGTGGGCCGGCCGTTGTCATTCGGCGGGCCCGACCCGGCGAGAAGTTGAGGACGCTCGACGGTCAGGACCGCGAGCTGGATACCGAGATGCTGGTGATCGCCGATGCGGACGTCGCCACCGCGATGGCGGGGGTGATGGGCGGCGAGAGCAGCGAGGTGACCGACAGCACGCGCGATGTGTTCATCGAATGCGCGTATTTCGATCCGAAGCGTGTCAGGCGAGCGGCTCGCGGCCTGGGCCTGGACACGGATGCGTCGTATCGATTTCAACGTGGAATCGATCCTTGTGGGCTGCCCCGAGCGCTCGAGCGTGTCATCGAGCTCATCGTGACCACTGCGGGTGGCGAGGTTGACGGCAGGGCCGTCGATGTCAACCCGATCGAATTCGCGCCTCGCACCCTCCCCTTGAGGCGGCAACGCGTAGGTCATCTGCTGGGCGTCGAGCTGGGAAACGAGGCCATCGCAGGCTGTCTCGAGCCCATCGGCTTCGAGGTCAGCGAGGGGAAAGAGGGACGGCTTGCCGTGGTCGTTCCGACCTGGCGACCCGATGTGGATCGAGAAGTCGACCTGATCGAAGAAGTCGCGCGGCGGCACGGCTACGACAAGTTTCCGGACGCGATGCGCAGTTTCCGTCCGACGACGGTCTCCGAGGATCCGTTCATCGAGCTCTTCCAGCGACTGCGCCAGACGATGATCGGCATGGGTTTCCTCGAGGCGAAGAGCTCGCCCTTCGCGCCGCCCGCGGAGGGCGAAGTCCGTCTGTTGAACCCGCTCTCGGAGCGCGAGGATCATCTCCGCCGCGACCTGCTGACCGGTCTGGTTCACCGGCTGGAATACAACTACGCCCGCGGAAAGCGCGATGTGCGGCTGTTCGAGATCGGCACCGTTTTCGCCGCCGGAGCGGGCGAACTGCCGGCGGAGGAGATTAGGCTGGCGGCGGTGATGACGGGTTGTCGCTCGCCCTTGCATTGGTCCGGCGACGCCGGCGATTGGGACGCTTGGGACCTCAAGGCCATCTTCGGCGAGCTCGGGGCGCTGGCCTGGCCAGACGCCGAGGTGCAGCCGCTGCACGCCGAGCCGGGAGCGGCTCGCGACGGTCTGCTGACGCTGCTTACGCCGGATGGTCAGTCGGTAGGCCGGGCGGCAGCGGTGCCGGTGGAAGGATTCGAGGTCCCGCGCTGGGCCGGCGCGATCTGGGGGTTCGAGATCGCTCTGCAAGCCGGTAGACGGGCGCCGACGTTGTTCAAACCGTTGCCCGTGTATCCGGCCGTCGAACGCGACCTGGCGCTGATCGTTCCGCTGGGCATGATCTCGGCCGAGACGGGGGCCGTGATTCGTGAGGCGGGCCCGGCATACTTGGAAGATCTCTCGGTGTTTGACGTCTACGAAGGCGAGAACATACCGGAGGGTACCCGCAGCATCGCTTGGCGCTTGAGATTCAGGTCGCCGGATCGTACCCTAACCGACGAGGAAGTCGACGCTGCTATCAGGCGTATCACCTCCGCTCTCGAGGAGAAACTCAATGTCGGAATCCGAGGGGCGTAAGCTCAGCATCGAGTTCCCGAGGTTCGAGGAGTTGGAAGCCGCGGTGCGGCGCGCGCTGCGGCAGTTGGATGTATGGCGCGAGCGGGCGACGGCCTCGGAGGGGGAGCGGCGGCGGCTGCGGGAGGTGGTCGAACAACTGAAATCGGCTTCGGGCGAGCTCGATCCGGCGGAGACCGCCGAGGAGATCAAGCGTCTGCGGGCGGAGAACGAGCGGCTGCGAAGCCGGCTTGCCGAAGCGCGACGACAGGCGGAGAAGTTGGCTGGCGAGGTCCAGTTCTTGGAGGATGCCCGATGAGCGAGAAGTCGATCCCGGGGCTTGAGACAGTCGAAATCGAGATCCTGGACGAGACCTATGCGCTGAAGAGCGAGACGGGCGCCGACTATACGCGTCGCGTGGCTCAACACGTTGACCGGACGGCGAGGGAGATCCGCGACGAGAGTGGCGTGTTGGACAAGCAGACCATAGTCGTGTTGGCCGCGATGGCCATAGCCGACCAGCTCTTCCGAATGCGTGACGGCGTCGAGGTGGTCAAAGGGCTGGCCGAGAAGCGTGCGGAGCTGCTGACGCAAGAGGTGCTCAAGATCGTGGAAAAGGAGTCCGGGGACTAACTTGCGTCAAGCTACCGGGTCGGCCTATCTTTTCTTACGGCCCTGTGGCTATCTGGAAATGCCGACAAATGTTGGGAAGCCGTTTTGCATAGCGATCGAAACCGTCCATGGACATCCACTCGGTGCCAAGTTTCTCATCTCGATACGAGGTGTTGCGGTAGCGGGTCTCGGTAGAGCCAGCTGACGGGCGAGGCGGCGCCGGTCTGTCATGACCGGCGGGCAAAACTGCATCCCACTAGAAGAACTCGAGCTAGGTTCTCCAGCGGCAGGGCGAAACGCTTTGCCGCTGTTTTTTGTTCGGGTCGACCCCGGACGTAATAAAGGAGAGATGCAGTGAACTGGATCTTTGCCCTAGTCGGCCTGGCGGCCGGAATACTGGTTGGCTGGGCAGTCGCAACCCTCCTCGTGCGGCGATTCGAGCTTGGTCGTCTCAAGCAACTACGGGAGGATGCCAGACAGGAAGCGGCGCGCATCGTCGAGAATGCGAGCGCCGATGCGGATGCGCTGAAACGAAGTGCCGAGCTGGAGGCGAAGGAGGAAGTTCTTCGGGTCAAGGACGAGTGGGAGAAGGAGCTCAGCAAGCGGCGTGGCGAGATCGAGCGTACGGAACGGCGCTTGGACGACCGAGAGAGCCTGCTCGACCGTAAGTACTCCATGCTGGATGAGAAGCAGGAACAGCTAGAGAAACGAGTCCAAGAGATAGAGGACCGCGAGCGAGCGGCGGAAGAGATGCGGAACCGCCACGAGCAGCTGATCGCTGAGGAACAGCGCAAGCTAGAGCGTGTGGCCGGGATGTCCGCCGAGAAGGCGAAGCGCGAGCTGATGCGCAGGTTGGAAGGCGACGCTCACGCCGAGGCGGCGACGCGAGTTCGGCAGATCAAGGAAGAGGCGACGCGCAGCGCGGAGCGCGAAGGACGAAATATTGTGGCGATGGCGATCGAGAAGATCGCTGCCGACCACGCGGCGGAGGCAACTGTATCCGTGGTTCCGCTGCCGAACGACGAGATGAAGGGCCGTATCATCGGACGCGAGGGTCGGAACATTAGGGCCTTCGAGAATCTGACCGGCGTTGACGTGATCGTCGATGATACGCCGGAAGCGGTCATCGTCTCGGCCTTCGACCCGGTGCGACGCGAGATCTCGCGTATCGCGATGGAGAAGCTGGTGGCCGACGGTCGCATCCACCCGGGTCGAATCGAAGAAGTCATCGAGAAGGCGAAGAAGGAAGTAGATCAGAGTATGCAGGAGGCGGCGGAGGAGGCGTGCTACGAGCTCGGGATACACGGCCTGCACCACCAGATCATGGAGACGTTGGGCCGGATGAAGTACCGCACCTCCTACGGGCAGAACCAGCTTCAACATTCGAAGGAAGTGGCTCACCTGACCGGCCATATGGCGGCGGAGCTCGGTCTCAACGCCCAGATGGCCAAGCGGATGGGCCTGCTGCACGACATCGGCAAGGGGCTGACGCACGAGCACGAGGGCACGCACGTCGAGCTGGGCTACGAGCTGTGCAAGCGCTGCGGAGAACCGGATCAAGTGTTGAACGCCATACGGGCGCATCACGGAGAGGAGGCCGCGCGCTATCCGGAGACCTTCCTGCTCACGGCAGCGGATGCGGTATCGGGAGCGCGGCCCGGAGCGCGTCGCGAGTCCTTCGAGGCCTATGTGAAGCGACTGGAGAAACTGGAGGAGATCGCTACATCGTTCGAAGGGGTAGCGAAATGTTTTGCTATCCAGGCGGGCCGCGAGTTGCGAGTCATGGTCACGCCTGAGGCCGTCACAGATGAAGAGATGGCCGTGCTCAGCGAGAAGACCGCTCGGCGGATAGAACAGGAGCTCCAGTATCCGGGACAGATCAAGGTCGTTGTGGTGCGAGAGACCCGCGCTGTCGACTTCGCTCGCTGAGCTGCCGCTCTCCCGGCGCCGCGGCAAACGGGTCCGAAGCGGGCTGACGCTCGGCCTCCGCCAAGCTCGATGAAGATATTGTTCATCGCCGACATCGTGGGCCGGCCGGGCCGGCGAGTCGTCGAAGCCCTGCTGCCCGGATTGTTGAAGAACCAGCGTCCCGACGTCGTGGTGGCCAACGGCGAGAACCTGGCCGCCGGCTACGGGGTCACGCCCGCGCTGGTGGCCGATTTGCTCGCACAGGGCGTCGATGTCATCACATCGGGCAATCATATCTGGGACCGCCAGGACGGCGTAGCGCTCCTGGATGGCCAGCCACGTCTGCTGAGGCCCGCCAACTACCCGCCCGGTAACCCGGGACAGGGCTCGTACTTGATGTCCGTCGGGCAACACAAGGTGGGCATCGTCAATCTTCAGGGCCGTGCTTTCATGTCCGACATCGACGATCCTTTCCGGGTCGGCCAGACGGTCGTCGATGAGCTGAGTGCGGAAACCAACGTCGTTGTAGTAGATTTCCATGCCGAAGCAACCGCCGAGAAGCAAGCGTTCGCGCGATTCATCGACGGGCGGGTGAGCGCGGTCATCGGCACACACACGCACGTTCCGACGGCCGACGCCCGGGTTCTGCCTGGCGGCACGGCTTTCGTGACCGACGCGGGGATGACGGGCGCTCACGGCGGGGTGATTGGGTTTCGGGCGGACAAGGCGATCCAGAGGGCCATGTTGGGCCGTCGGGTCCGTCTGGGACTGGCCGACGGGGATTTGAGGTTTCAGGGCGCGATTTTGGATGTGGATCCCGGATCCGGCCACGCGCTATGGATTGAACGAATCGACCTGGCTTACGAAGAGGAGCGATGACGGTGGCAGAGCTGATCGATGGAAAACGGATAGCCGCGGAGATCAGGCAGGAGGTCAAGGAGGACGTCGACGAGCTGAAGGGCAAGGGGATCACGCCGGGACTGGCGGTCGTGCTGGTGGGCGACAATCCGGCGAGCGCCGTATACGTGAGAATGAAGGCGAAGGCCTGCGAAGAGGCCGGCATATACTCTCGGGTCATCCGCTTGCCCCAGGATACCAGCCAGGCTGATCTGGAGGCCGTCGTAGACGAGTTGAACGCCGATGGCGACATCCACGGCATGCTGGTGCAGCTGCCGCTGCCGGACGCGATACGTGAGGAAGCCATCATCAATCGGATCGATCCATCCAAGGACGTGGACGGTTTTCATCCGATGACCGTGGGCCGCATGGTGATCGGCGATCCCTCCGCTTTCCGGCCGGCGACCCCGGCCGGCGTGATCGAGCTACTGATGAGAACCGGTAACGATCCCAGCGGTAAACGGGTCACTATTGTGGGTCGCTCCAACATAGTGGGTAAGCCACTGGCCGTACTGCTCTCACAGAAGATGAAGGGCGGGAATGCCACGGTGACGTTGGCGCACA
>JASFMO010000055.1:0-13171 GCA_050117535.1 Gemmatimonadales bacterium
ACCCGGCGAAAGGAGAGACCCATGAAAGCGACCAACACCTGTTGCAGCGTGAGCGCGCTGGCCGCGGCCCTCGCGCTCGTCATCGCGTCCTGCGATGCGGTCAACCCGACGAGCCCAGAGGCGGCGGACGCCTTTGCAGAAGGGCAGGCCGGTTTCTCGAGCGTCGCACGCCCCTTCCATGGTACGACCGTTGGGCGTGTGGTGAATCAGACTCTGGCACCGGAAGGACGATGCCCGCCCCAGCTACCGCTGCTGTTCGAGTACCGCGGCGAGGGGAATGCCACGCATATGGGGCGATTCACCATCGAGGGTAGCGAGTGTGCGCTCTTCGATCCGGCGAACCCGGAGGCCATGGCCAGCGGCCATTCGGTCTTCGTGATCACCGCCGCTAACGGCGACTGGATCAAGGTTGGATACCCCAGCACCGTGCTCTCGTTCGAGCCTCCACCTTCGCCGTGGCTGCTCTGGTCCGCGCCGATGGATTTCATCGAAGGGAGCGGTCGCTTCGAGGATGCGCAGTTGCTGAACGTGACGTGGAAGGGCGGCGCCCACTTGATGACCTTGGAGACGTACTCCGCCTTCGACGGCGCGATCATCTACTGATTCGACGGCGGACGTCTGCCCGGCGCGGCTGGCGAGCTGGAACTGTGTCGTATCGTGTCGCTGCGCACGTCGTTCACGGGAAAGCCCGGAGGTTCGCCTCCGGGCTTGGCCTGTGTGGATTTCTCCGTAGCTAGGATGGTGACTCGTCTGGGGGCCTTACGCGGCGAGCTCGCTCGGAGCGTGCCGGTTCGTGGAGCGTCCACCATTCCCTCGCGCGCGCTTGAGTCCAAGCCGGCTCGGCGATGGACATGTCCAGTTGTCCCAGCAAGGCGCCGGCGGAGCCGGGCCGGTCGTTGGGATCTTTGGCCAGACAGGACAGGATCAGCGCTTCCAACTTTTCGGGCACCGGGATCTCGGTCCGTTGGGACAGGGGGAGCGGCTCGGTCTCGAGATGGTGCCGTGCCAGCTCGACCACGTTGTCCGAGTCGAAAACGGGGGCGCCGCTGAGCAGGAAGTAGGCGACGCAGCCCAGCGCGTAGAGGTCGGAGCGCGGCCCGATTTCTTGCGGTGACAGGATGGCTTCCGGCGGCAGGTAGAGGGGCGTTCCCATGATCACGTCGGGCCGCGTCGCCACGGACCGGCCGTCGCCCAGCTCCTTCACCAGTCCGAAGTCGAGGACTTTGACGAAGTCGTAGAGGCCACCGCGGATGCACAACATAATGTTGGCCGGCTTGATGTCGCGGTGGATGAGCCCGACGTCATGGGCCTCGGCCAGCGCGCCGCAGACCTGCCTCAGAATCGCGACGGTTCGCGAGGCCGCGAGCGGACCGTAGGTTTCGACCAAGTGGTCGAGGCTGATCCCATCGACGTGCTCCATCACGTAGTAGAGGACGCCATCGGAGGTGCGGCCGTAGTCGTAGATGGCGATCGTGTTGGGATGCGACAGCTGGCTGGTGAGCTGCACCTCACGCTCGAAGCGCTGGAGTAAGGTCTCCTCGCTGAGGCTGGGCGGCAGCAGCTTGATGGCGGTCGGCCGGCGAAGCATGGCGTGTTGCGCCTTGTAGACCACGCCCATCCCGCCTTCACCGATTCGCTCGACCAGGGTGTACTGGCCCAGCTTCAAGGCCGCCTGCACGCGCTCCTGCAGTCGCCGGATGGTCTGGAAGGCTGCTAGGCCTACCGCCGCCAGCGTGCTGAGCAGCAGTCCGATGGCCAGCACGCTGACTGGAAGCGAACCGCGGGCGAAACCCGGCGGCGCGACAAAGGTGAGTGACCAGCGGCGATCGGCGAAGGGGAACTCGACGGAGCCGACCAGCGCGCCGGAGGCCGGCGGTCGGTCGAGCAGCCCGGGCTGGCTTTCGTAGAGCGTTCGGGTTTCGGGCGGCGCTGCATTGTCGAGCAGCGCAAAAGCGAGCCCTTCGGCGTCCACCGATCGCAGCGCCCGCTCGATCATCGGCGCCACGCGGAACACCTCGGCGGCCACGCCACGAAAGGCGCTGCGGCGCTCGGCGGGCGTGCCCACCGGCACGCCGGAGCGGTAGACGGGGTGGAAGACGGCGATGGAGTAGACGCTCGGCGCGTCTTCGACCAGGCGGATGCGCGGTGAAGCTACGGTCGAGCCGCTCAGCATCGCTCGCTCCACCGGCTCGAAGCGCGGTGCCTCGGAGGCGACGTCGAAACCCAGCGCCGTCGGATGGGGCGGCTCCATATAGTAGATGGGCAGATAGAACGGCCGATCGCCCGCCCGGACCATGGTGCCGTCGCCGCGGTCCTCGGTGAACTCGAAGCCCTGTAGGCCGTCGGCGCGGGCCGCTGCCTCGTAAGCGGCACGCTGAGACGCCGGGACCAGCGGCAGCCACTCCAGCGCGTAGATGCCCGGGCGGCGCTCCAGCGCACCGGCCGTGAAAGTCCGGAACTCGACCCGCGACACGTCCACCGACGACTCGAACAGCGCTGGCACCGAGGCCAACACCTCGACCGGCAAGTAGAAGCCTTGCTCCGCCGCGTGGGCGATCTCGATCGTACGCCGGTCGAACGCGTTTCGCTGGCGTGCCTTCTGCTGCGCCGTCAGCAAGGCGAACGCGAGGACCGAGAGCACCGCGCCGGCCAGGAAGACCGCGGCCGCCGGCAGGTAGCGTCGTGACCAGCGCGTCGGTCCGGCACGCGTGTCGAAGATTGTCGCTCCGACCGGCTGCATCTCGCGGGTTCGTCTCGACGGTGTCACCATGGGCTATCGGATCGAGCGTGGGTTGCCGACTTCGGTGCGACAGAGCATTGACACATATTGGCCAGCGCGACCCGCGCGTGTCCAGTCGGACCCCGCGATGTGTCTACGCGATAGCAGTGCGGGCCCGCGCGTCGTCGCATTCTAAGGGTTGACAATGAGCACATCCTCCATTACAGTGCGGGCTGGTTGGGAGTCGCGTCCCGATGCAAGTGCCGGCCGGGCCAGGGGGGACCTGGGAGGCTGGGTCGCAGCGTAGCTCGCTGCGTTGGCATCGGCGACGCGTTTTTCGTTTTTCGGGGGGCTGACAGTCTGCGGGCCGAGCTCCCGTCGGCTATGAAAGAGAGCAGAAAAGTGCTGAAGGTACGGCGAGCACACGTCACACGAGATTCCGGCTCGAGGTCAACTGGCCTCGGGATGGAGTACGTGTGTCCGTTGGCTGGCGGCACAGGCAACTCGGGAGGTGAAGCTCGGTAGGCGCATCTTCCGCCCAAGGAGCGTTTCGAACGCCCCACCTGCGCCGCGAGCCGGGTGGGGCGTTCGGCTTTATCAGTGGTCGACGCTCGGGCGGCGACGGTCAACGGAAGGATTTGGCAGCTCGGTAGAGGAGAAGATCGGACGCTAGGTCCGGGAGCAGTACAACGACGCGACTTCCTCAAACCCGGGCCGAGCGTTCGGTCGTTCCGACAAGTGTCGGACAACCGAGCCACAGAGGTGAGAACATGACGAAGGCAACACCGAGCAGCACCGCGAACTTGCTGATCGCGGACTGCATCGTATGCGATGGGGTGGAGGACGTCGGCTAGGTCCTCCACCCCTGGGCCGGGGAACCGGCTTACGGAGGCTAGAGAGGACCATGGTAATCAACCGACTGAAGGACTACTTCATCGACGAGCCGGAAGAGCGGCCGCCGGAAGAGGAATTCTACATCGTGTCCGGCGACGCCGGCTATTTCTTGGTCGCGAGCGACACCGCGCAGCGCATCGCAGAGGAGCTCGCGCGGCGTCGGCCGCCGCGTTGGATCATCTTCCGCGACCTCGTCGGCTCGGAGATCCGCGTGCGGCCGAGCAAGTTGGACCTCGTGTGCGAGTCTACCGCGGAACAGCGGGCACGCGAGCGCGCGTTCAACCGTGCGCGTAAGGCGGAGGACCAACGGGACCGACGCCTTTGGGATGAGGACGAGTAGCGGAACCGGAGGTGCAGGCCGGTCTCCCGGCCTGCACTCCGCCTGGCGCGCTCGTTGAGCTCGTGCCGGTTCGCCGCTGTCCAGGCGAGGCGGCCACCAATGTCCTCGTGCCACTCCGTGAGAGCGGGAGTCGCCGAACCGGCCTATAATGAAGGGCCGCATCGAGAGCATAACAGTGCCGTGACCGGGGGCCACCATGCTGCTGACCATCACCACGACCCACCAGCCTGCAACCGACCTGGGTTACCTGTTGCACAAGAACCCGGCCCGGCCCCAGTCGTTCGAGTTGCCATTCGGCGCGGCGCACGTGTTCTACCCGGAGGCGAGCGATCGGCGGTGTACGGCCGCGCTCGTGCTCGATGTCGATCCCGTCGGACTCGTGCGCGGGTCCAAAGGGCGGGGCGTGGGAGGGACGTTGCAGCAGTACGTGAACGATCGCCCCTACGTCGCGTCCTCGTTCCTAAGCGTTGCCATCTCCCGCGTTTTCGGAAGCGCGCTGGCCGGCAAGAGTCGCGAGCGTCCGGAGCTCGTAGGCGAAGCGATCCCAGTGGAGGCCCGGGTAGCGGTCTTGCCGAGCCGTGGTGGCGAGGAGAGCCTGCGCCGCCTCTTCGAGCCATTGGGCTACGAACTGAAGCTCGAGGGTTACCCGCTCGACGAGCGCTTTCCGCAGTGGGGCGAGAGTCGATACTACACGATCACGCTGTCGACGGTGCGTCCGCTGACCGATCTGTTACGGCATCTGTACGTACTTGTGCCGGTGCTCGACGACGCCAAGCACTACTACGTCGGCGAGGACGAAGTCGAGAAGTTGCTCCGGAAGGGGCAAGGCTGGCTGGCCGAGCATCCTGAACGCGAGTTGATTGCGCGGCGCTACCTCCGCCATAACTGGAGCCTAACGCGGGCCGCTCTGGCCCGTCTGACCGCTGAAGAGGAAAGCGATCCTGACGCGGACGCCGAAACGCGAGATGCCGAGGAGCTGGAGAACGAGGAGCGGATCGGGTTGAGCGAGCAGCGGCTAGGCGCGGTTAGCGCCGCGTTGCGTGCGAGCGGCGCGCGGCGCGTGGTTGACCTCGGGTGCGGTGAGGGGCGCCTTCTGAAAGCGCTGTTGGCCGACCGGCACTTCGATGAGATCACGGGACTCGATGTGTCGGTCCACGCCCTCGCGCGTGCGCGTGCCCGTCTCAAGCTCGACCGAATGCCGGAACGCCAGCGCAGACGCATCAACTTGCTGCATGGTTCACTCCTGTATCGCGATGACCGCATCGCGGGCTTCGACGCGGCCGTGGTTGTGGAGGTGATCGAGCACTTCGACCCGCCGCGGTTGCGCGCTTTCGAGCGCGTCGTTTTCGAGTTCGCGCGGCCGGAAACGGTCGTGCTCACGACGCCGAATCGAGAGTACAACGCGAAGTTCGAGCAGCTGGCTGCCGGCGCATTCCGCCATCGCGATCATCGGTTCGAGTGGACGCGCTCAGAATTCCGGTCGTGGGCAGAGCAGGTCGCCGAGCGGTTCGGCTACACGGTCCGCGTTCTGCCGATCGGTGCCGAGGACCCTCAGCTTGGAGCGCCCACGCAGATGGGGGTCTTCGAGCGTGGGTGAGCGCGCGTGTCTTGTCTTGTGGAGGAACGATCAGCGTGAACCTCGAGATTCCAGAGCTCTCGCTCGTTCTGCTCATCGGCCCGTCGGGTTCCGGGAAGTCCGCGTTCGCGGCGAGACACTTCCGCCCCACGGAGGTGCTCTCGTCGGACGCGTGCCGGGCTTGGGTCTCCGATGACGAGACGGACCAGACGTCGACGCCCGACGCCTTCGACGTGCTGCACTACCTCGCCGCAAAGCGGCTCGCTCGCGGCAACCTGACGGTCGTCGACGCGACCAACGTGCAGCGCGACGACCGGAAGCCCCTGCTGGCGCTGGCCCGGGAGTATCACGCGTTGGCGGTCGCGATCGTGTTCGACCTGCCGGTGCGACTGTGCCAGGACCGCAACCGCGAGCGTCCAAACCGCGACTTCGGCGCGCACGTGGTCCGGAACCAGGCGAGCGCGCTGCGACGCTCGCTCCGCGGGATGTCGCGCGAGGGCTTTCGGCACGTGCACGTTCTCAAGTCGCCCGAGGAGGTCGAGGCTGCCGTCGTCGAGCGGGTCCGGATGTGGACCGACCGCCGCGGCGAGGCGGGTCCGTTCGATATCATCGGCGACGTGCACGGCTGTATCGACGAGCTTCTGGCGTTATTGGAGAAGCTGGGCTACTCGGCCACGCGGGTCAGGAAATCGACGGACGACCCCGGGTACGAAGTCCGAGCTCCGGAAGGTCGTAAGCTGGTCTTCGTCGGCGATCTGGTCGACCGAGGTCCGGATACGCCCTCCGTCCTGCGCCTCGCGATGGATATGGTCGCCGCGGGCACCGCGCTTTGCGTCCCGGGCAACCACGACGTGAAGCTGATGCGGAAGCTTCGCGGACGGGACGTGCGGATCACCCACGGCCTCGCCGAATCGCTCGAGCAGATGGAGCGCGAGGGCTCCGAGTTCCGCGAGCGGGTCGTCGAATTCTTGGATGGCCTCATAAGCCACTACGTGCTTGATGAGGGCCGGTTGGTCGTCGCGCACGCCGGGATGAAGGGCGAGATGCAGGGCCGCGCCTCGCGCGCTGTTCGCGAGTTCGCGCTGTACGGCGACACGACCGGCGAGACCGACGAGTTCGGGCTACCCGTGCGCTACCAGTGGGCGAGCGATTATCGCGGCGGCGCGACCGTCGTTTACGGGCATACGCCGGTGCCGGAACCTGAGTGGCTGAACGGGACCCTCAACATCGACACCGGTTGCGTCTTCGGCGGGCGGCTCACGGCACTGCGCTACCCCGAACTGGAGATTGTCTCGGTACCCGCGGCGCGCGTCTACGCCGAGCCGATCCGGCCGTTCCGCGTCGATACGCTCGTTGTGAGCGAGACCGCTCGCCACGCGGTCGATGACGTGCTCGACATCAACGACGTGTTGGGCAAGCGGATCGTGCGAACACGGCTGCGCGGCAACATCACGATCCGCGAGGAGAACGCGGCCGCGGCGCTCGAGGTGATGAGCCGCTTCGCGGCTGACCCCCGCTGGCTGATCTACCTGCCGCCGACGATGTCGCCGGCGGAGACGACACAGGAGGCCGGCCTGCTCGAGCACCCCGCCGAGGCGCTCGCTTACTACCGGCACGAGGGCATCGCGCGCGTCGTCTGCGAGGAGAAGCATATGGGGTCGCGCGCCGTCGTGGTGCTGTGTCGGGACGAGGAATCGGCGCGGCGTCGCTTCGGCGTCGAAGAGGGGATCGGCATCCTCTACACCCGTACGGGCCGCCGCTTCTTCGCTGACACGGCGCTCGAGTCCGAGCTGCTGCGTCGGCTCCACGCCGCCGTCACGCAGGCGCGCGGCTGGGAGGAGCTGGCCACCGACTGGCTTTGCCTCGACGCCGAGCTGCTGCCCTGGTCGGCCAAGGCGGAGGATCTGCTCAAGACCCAGTACGCGGCCGTCGGGTCGGCGGGTCGCACGGCCCTCGACGAGGTGAACCTCGCTCTCCAGGCTGCCGCGGAACGTGGGCTCGATGTCGACGCCTGGCTGGATCGCTATCGCGACCGGCGGTTAATGCTGGACCGGTACGTGCAGGCTTATCGCGAGTACTGTTGGGAGGTCGAGTCGCTCAGCGACCTGAAGCTGGCACCGTTTCACCTACTCGCGACCGAGGGTGCCGCGCACTGCGCTCGCGATCACCTCTGGCACCTCGAAACGCTGGCTCGGATCTGCAGCGCGGACGAGGAGATTCTACTGGCCACCCCCTGTCAACTCGTGGACGTGACCGATCTCCAGAGCGCCGAGGCGGCGTCCGGCTGGTGGGAAGAGCGGACGGCACGGGGCGCCGAAGGGATGGTCGTCAAGCCGCTCGAATTCATCGCACGCGGTCGGAAGGGTATCGCCCAGCCGGGCGTGAAGGTCCGTGGCCGCGAGTACCTGCGGATCATTTACGGGCCCGAGTACACCGACGAAGAGAACCTGAAGCGGCTGCGCTCTCGAGGACTGGGACGCAAACGCTCGCTCGCCCTCCGCGAGTTCGCGCTCGGAGTGGAAGGTCTCGAGCGGTTCGTGCGCCTCGAGCCGCTCCGCCGGGTGCACGAATGCGTCTTCGGCGTGCTGGCGCTCGAGAGCGAACCTGTGGACCCGCGCCTGTGAGGATCGCGTCGAACCAGTCAACCGCTAGCTGGCCGGCCTCGATGCGCTGAGGTCTCTCCATGCCGATCACCTCGGCACCCGGTGCCGGCTGCTTGACAGGGTGGGCAGGGGATGCTACTGTAGTAGCATTCTGCTACTAGGTTAGCATGCAACCGGCATGGCCAACGGGCCATCTCATCCTGTGAGCGCACATGTCTCAACCGGAACTCGCTGATCTCGGACGCCGTGAACGGCAAATCGTCGAGGCGCTCTACCGCCTCGGCCGCGCCACCGTCAACGACGTGCTGGCCGAGCTTCCCGACCCGCCAAGCTACTCCGCCGTCCGTGCCATGCTGGGCAAGCTGGAAGAGAAGGGGTACGCCGAACACGAGCAGGATGGGCCCCGATACGTCTACCGTCCGGTGGTGCCGGCCGACCGCGCGCGTCGCAACGCGCTGCGCCATCTGGTCGATACGTTCTTCGGCGGTTCGGTGGGCAGTGCGGCGTTGGCGCTGCTCAAGCTGTCGGATGCCGAGATCGACGAGGAGACGCTCGAGCGGTTGGCCGAGGAGGCCAAGCGCGCCAGGCAAGAAGGAAGGTAGCTGATGTCGACGACACTGCTTCTCGATGCCGCGATCAAATGCACGCTCTATCTCGCGCTGCTGTTTCTGGTCTCGAGCGCGCTGCGACAGAAGCCCGCAGCGGTTCGTCATCTGCTCTGGAGCCTCGGGTTGATCGGCGCGCTGCTGCTGCCGGCGCTGTCGGCGGGGCTTCCCTGGCATATCGGTATCCTCCCCGCCGGCGATCCGGTCGCGATTCCTGTCGGGGACGCGAAGTTGGTGGCGCCGAAACAGGAGAAGCCGGTCGAACCGCTGCCCGCGGCGAAGTGGCGGGACGGCGGTCAGCCCGCGGCAACCGACGCGGCGGCCCCCGCCGCAAAGGCTTCCGCCGCCAAAGCCGACAGCGCGCAACCCAAACACGAGGAGCGCGACGCCATCGGCATCGGGTTACCGGACCTCCCACGTCTGCCCGCGCCGCTCGCCGTCGCCTGGGTCTTGGGGATGCTGGTCGTCTTTGGACGTTTGGCTGTCGGCATGACCGCCATGCGGTCGATCATCCGGCGCGGCCGGCGCCTCGACGCGCCGCATTGGCGCGAGCTGGCGGGGTTGGCGCGCCGCCGCCTCGATATCGATGGGCCCGTTCGCCTGTTCGCCAGTCGCCGAGTCCCGACGCCGTTTGTCTTCGGTCTGACGAGCCCCGTGGTCGTCTTGCCGGAAGCAGCCGAGCGTTGGAGCGACGACCGGCGGCTGACGGTACTGCTGCACGAGCTGGCGCACTATCGGCGCGGTGATGCCTTCTCCCACCTGGTCTCGCAGATCGCCTGTGCGGTCTACTGGTTCAACCCGCTGGTCTGGCTGGCGGCGCGAAGGCTGCGCTGCGAGAGCGAACGCGCCTGCGACGATCTGGTGTTGCGATCCGGGACGCGCGCTTCCGATTACGTCCACCACCTTCTGGACATCGCGCGCGTTTCGAGCCGCTCGTGGGCCTATGCGGTCGCGCAGCCGATGGCCCGGCGGAGCGAGTTCGAAGGTCGGCTGCTCGCCATCCTCGAGCCGGGCGTCAAGCGCCACGGCGTGACGCCGGCCGCCACGCTGGGCATCGTGCTGTCGGTGTTGGTCACCGCGCTGCCGCTGGCGGCGATGGGACCCGAGGGCCCGGCTGCCGCGATAGCAGACCGGGCGGTGGGCACGCTGGACGAAGACCGCGGGGTCAGCCACGCCCTGCGGGTCGACGCGTTACTGGGCGCGATGGACGACGCTGATCGGGACGTGCGCGTGACTGTCGTGGCGGCGCTGGGCGGTCTCCAAGACACCGCGGCGGTGCAGGCGCTGATGCGCGCGCTGCGGTCCGACACGGATGCGGAAGTCCGGGCGGCCGCCGCGTATGCCCTGGGCGAAATCGAGGACCCGCGTGCCATCCCCGCCCTGGGCCAGGCGCTGCAGAGCGACGATGACCTGAACGTCCGCGTCGTCGCGGCCCACGCGCTGGGTGAGATCGAGGACTCGCGCGGCGTGCCGTCGCTTGCCGCCGCGATCAACGATTCCGAGCGCGATGTCCGTCTGGCGGCTATCCGGGCGCTGGGCGAAATCGAATCGCCCGACGCGATCGACGCTCTGGCCACCGTCACACGCGACGGCGATACCGAGATTCGAATGATGGCGGTGTGGGCGCTGGGCGAGATCGAGGATGCCCGTGCAGTTCCGGCCATTTCGCAAGTGCTGACGTCGGACAGCGATGCGGCGGTGCGCGAGAAGGCGGCCTGGGCGCTGGGTGAGATCGAGCACGGCAGCGCGGTGGACGCGTTGGCCCAGGCGCTGAACGACGACGACGTGAAGGTCCGGCGGATGGCGGTATGGGCGCTGGGCGAGATCGAGGACGCCCGCGCCGTCGACCCGCTGGTCAGCGTGCTGAATGACCCGGACCCGGAGATCCGACTCTTGGCGATTCGGGCGCTGGGCGAGATCGAGAGCCGGGCGGCGGTCGATCCGCTGATCGCGATCCTCGGCGACCCTGACGCGAAGGTTCGCGAGGCGGCGATCTGGGCGTTGGGCGAGATCGAGGACCCGCGAGCCGCGCCGGCTATCGCGCAGAGACTGACCGATTCGAGCGTCGCCGTCCGGCGCCGGACCGCCGCGGCGCTGGGTGATCTGGATTTGGGGACCGCGCCGCCCCAGCTGATCGAAGCGCTGAACGATGAGGATCTTGATGTCGTTCGGCAGGCGATCCGGGCGCTGGGCGACATCGAGGATCCGGCCGCCGTGCCCGGACTGGCCCAACTGTTCCGCAATCCGGATACGGACGGCGAGACGCGACGCGCCGTCGTCTGGGCGCTGGGCGAGATCGAGGATCCGGCCTCGTATCAGGTCTTGGTGGAGGCGCTGGAGGACGACGACCCCGAGATCCGTAAGTACGCGGCCCGCGCGCTGGGAGGCAGAGACTGATGGTGATGAACCTCCGAAGGATCGCGTGGATGGGTATGGCCACCCTCGTGGCCTTGGCCGCCGGGGCCCGCGCCCAGCAACCGGGCGCTGGGTCGACGGCGCAAACGCCGCCGCCAGCGGCTACCTTCGAATCGCAGGCCGAGGAGTTCTTGGCCGCCGTTCGCGGCGCCACGCCGCTCGCCTGTGAGTTGATCGTGCGGTCGCTGGGCCAGGGCTGGTTCTCGGGAGGTTGGAGTCGGGCTCCCGACGCCGAGCGCCGTGTCCGCGAGCAGGCCCGCTGGGCGGCCGAACGGCGCGACGACCCGAGCATCGTTCCGACGTTGCGAGCGGGTCTGGAGGATGCGGACGCCTGCGTGCGCCGCGCTTCGGCGCGCCTGCTGGGCAGCACGCGCCACCCCAGCGCCGTCGAGGCGCTGCTCGATGCGCTGCAGAGCCCGAACCCCACCACGCGTCAGCTCGCGGCGGTCGGGCTTGGCTATGCCGATGACCCGGACGCGGTGGATCCGCTGCTCCGAGTTCTGCGTGACGAGGACGCTGGGGTCCGCGCCGCGGCGGCGTGGGCGCTGGGCCGAATCGAGGACCGTCGCGCCGTAGCGCCCCTGACCCGGCTACTGCTCGACGACGTGGACCCCGCGGTACGTCGCGCCGCCGCGCTGGCATTGGGCGATATTCTCGGCTGACCCCGTTGTCTCTCGTGTCCGCTACGTGCCTTCTTGGCAGCAGCCTCCGACTAGGTATCGTCCCGATGTTCGATGTGAAGTCGCGTGACGTAGGGCACGTCTAGCTCGCCGCGGACGACCGCCCAAACGGTATCGCCGCGCATCACCGGTCGGGCGTTCGTGGCGAAACCCTCCGGCGCGCGCACCATCCCCAGATAGCGCCCGTCCGGCTCAAAGACGTCGAAGGCGACCGGTTCGATCCATGTCTGCGGTGGCACCTCGCCGGGTCGAGTCTCTTCGACTTCGTCGGACTCGATCCGCACAGCCTCTTGATGCAGGTGCACCCAGATTCGCCCGCGTTCGCCGACGTACAGTCGCCGGTACGCCGGCTTGCTGTCCGGTATCGGATCGGCGTTCCAACGCCAGGCCGGATCGGTCTGTCGCAGGTCCGCCGTGATGATTCGCTCCTGTTCTTCTCTCTCGGCCGCCAGGACCGGCACCGGTGTCCAATCGGCGCGCTCGACGCGCAGTACCCGATCCGGGGCAACGAAGAGGTCGATCGCGTAGCGTGTCGGCAGCCCACCCACCATGTAACCGAGAGGGCTGAAGCTCCACGAGACAACGGGAGTGAAGGGAACCTCGCTCATGTTGATGCCCTCACCGTCGCTGGTGGTCGCCACTAGTTCGGTCGGCTCGTAGTCCCACACCGGAGCGGGCAGAGTATCGGCCGGGTTACCGTTGGGTCCCAGCTTCAAAAGTCCGAAGCGCCACTCCTTGAAGTCGGCCTCCGGGTTTAGGAAGAACATCGTGTAGCAGTTCGAGTTCGTGTCCACGTAAAGCCGCCGGGACGTGTGAACACCTCCCATGATGCGCCAGCCTTCGATGTAGTCGCCGTCTGGCGAGAAGACGCTAATACGAGCGTTGCCGGGATCGCGAAGCAGGACGCGCCCGTCGGGTAGCACCGCCAGGCCGCCATCGGGTTCCCGATACTCGCCGGGGCCGCCGCCCTCGCGACCGAAGGTGGCGACGTAGGTCCCATCGGGCGCGTACTTGCGCAGCTCTCTCGCGTGGCTGTCGTAGACGTAGATCGAGCCGTCGGGCGCAGCGGCCAGCGACCGAACGCGGCCGAACATATACTCATCGGCGCCGTCGAATGTGCCGATGGTGACATCCGCGACCAGCCGCGTGGTCTCTCCCCAAACGCTTCCGGTCTCGGTCCTCACGACCACGGTGTCACCGATCGTGTCGTAGGCCGCCTGCCATTCGTAACCGCTGGTTGCGCCCGAGCTGCCACAGGCGGTGAGGACAAAGGCCAGCCCTACGGCCGGCCCGTGGTTCCGCGCGTGCTTACGCGATCGTATCCGTATCATTGGCGTCT
>JASFMO010000056.1:0-13067 GCA_050117535.1 Gemmatimonadales bacterium
GGACCTGGTCACATCGGTCACGCTGTCCAACCTGTTGGCTCGAAATGACTTGGCGGACCGGGAATCCCTCGCCATCTCGGCGGCGACTGGGGCGGGACTGTCCGAATTCATGGCGCGCGTATCGGCGTGCCTGCCGGAGTCGCCGCCGCTGTTCCCGGTGGAGGACAGCGCCACGCAGTCACTCCGATTCTTCACCGAAGAGTACGTTCGCGAGACGTGTCTGGAACTGTTCCGTGATGAAGTGCCCTACAGTGTGGTCTGCCGTGTGGATGAGTTCCGCGAGAGCGGAGACCCCATGTTCATCCGGGTGGTCATATACGTTGAGCGTGAAAGCCAGAAGGGTATCTTGATCGGCAAGGGCGGTTTGGCGATAAAACGCGTCGGTGAGTTGTCGCGCCGGAAGATCGAAAATCTCGTCGGCGGCCGCGTCTACCTCGAGTTGCAGGTCAAGGTCATCCCGAGCTGGCGGCGCAAGCGAGACAAGCTGAAGCGACTGGGTTTTCCGGACCCGGGCGTAAGGTAATGCTGGACAGCAAGCGTTTCGCATTGTAGATAAAGGGGGATGGAAGATCACAAACTCGACGAGAGACTGCTCGAGGTCCTCGCCTGCCCAAAGTGCCGGGGGGCCCTGGAGCATCGGCCGGAGGAACAGAGCCTCTTGTGCCACACATGCCGTTTGCGATACAATATAGCGGATGGCATTCCGGTCATGTTGATCGATGAAGCCGAACCGTTCTAGCTACGCACTGTTCGCAGCTTTGGCGGCGATGTTGGGCTGGCCGACCATCGGCGGGGCTCAAGAGAGGGTCGTGCCAAGCAGCGAGGACGATTCGCCACAGGTTATTGGGCGAAGCGGTAGCAGTGCGTCCGAAGGCGCTGAGTTCTTGTTGTTGCCCGTCGGTGCCCGAGCCGTCGGCATGGGTGGCGCGGTAACGGGAATGCGTGGGGCGGGCGATCTAGTGCTCTGGAACCCATCCGGCGTAGCCAGCCTCACCGATGTCCAGCTTCTCTTCAACCACAGCGAGACAGCGTTCGATACGCGAAGCGACGTCATCTCGCTCCTCTGGCCCATAGAGAAATTCGCGACGCTCGGTGTCACGTACTACCTGGTCGACTACGGTGACTTGCCGAGCACGGGCGTGGATGGCGCGGTTCGCGGCTCGATCAATTTCCGAAACCAGGAGTTTCTGGTCACCATGGCTGGCCGCCTGGTGGCCGGGCTCGAGTTCGGAGTCAACTACAAGCTGATCCAGTTGGTCTTTCGCTGCGACGGACAGTGCGTGGACAGCGAATCGTTTACGCGATCGACGCACGCCGTCGATCTGGGGCTCATCTATGATCGCCCGGCGGGCATTCCACTTTCAGTCGGTGCCTCGCTGCGGCACTTGGGATTCGCTCTGAAAGGTGCCTCGGAGCACGATCCGCTGCCGACGCGAGTGCGCTTCGGTTTGGCCTATCACGTGCTGTCGGCGTTCACGCAAAACGAGGCCTTGAAGCTGGCGCTTGCCGTGGACATAGAAGATCAAATGCGAGGCCTGGGCGATCCCGATGTCATGATCGGCTCGGAGTTCGGGGTTGCCGAGTTGTTCTACTTGCGGGCTGGTTATGCCTTCTTAGAAACGGGGCTTGGAGGCCCTTCGCTCGGATTGGGCGTGACCTATGACTGGTTCTATCTTGACCTGAGCCGTGGGTTCGACGAGGTGGCGACGGCGACGGGAGACGAGGCCGTACAGGTGACTTTTGGTGTTCTGTTCTAGCCGCTATCGCCATCGACGGCCGCATTAGCCTTCCTCGCGAAGGCCTTTTTTTTGTCCTTTTCCGACGGTAGCGAACGATGATCGACGAGCAGCGCGTGTTGCGTTTTCTGAGCGAGCGCGCGGAGCGGCCAGTGAAGGCGAAAGAGATCGCCCAGGCGCTGAGCCTAGAGCCGAGCGAGTACGGCAGGCTTAGACGCACGCTTCGCGACTTACAGCGCAAGGGTGAGATCTATCGTGTGCGGAAGGGTCGTTATGCCGTGCCGGGGCGAATCAATCTGATCGTCGGGCGCCTGCAAGTCACGCGAGCCGGACACGGCTTCGTGGTGCGTGACGGCGGCGATGACGTGTTCGTGCCAAGCTCGCGACTGGCGAACGCGTTCGATGGCGATCGCGTGGCGGTCCGCATCGAACGCCGGCCACGCGGCCGGAATCCCGAGGGCTCGGTGCTCAAGATCATTGAACGCGCCCGGACTCGCGTTGTCGGCACCTTCCATCGCTCGGGCCGCTTCGGTTATCTCGTCCCCAGAATGGGCTCGCTGCATCGAGACGTCTTCATCCCGGCCGATGCAAGAGCTCAGGCTCGAGAGGGTGACGTCGTCGTCGCGCGCATCGTCGACTGGGGAAGCGGACATCTCGACCCCGTGGGAGAGATCGTCGTTGTGTTGGGCCGCTCAGGTGAACCGGGCGTCGACATTCTGGCGATCGTTCACTCGCATGAGCTGCCCACCGATTTTCCGGCCGAGGTGCTCGCCGAAGCCGAGAGTATTCGGGGGCGACCAGCCGGCGAGGAGGACCTCGCCGGGCGGCGGGATTTCCGGGACCTGCTGGTCTTCACGATCGACCCAGAGGATGCCAAGGATCACGACGACGCCCTCTCGATCGAACGCCTAGGGGAAAACCTCTGGCGCATTGGAGTGCACATCGCGGATGTGTCGCACTTCGTTCGGGAAGACTCTGCCATCGATCGAGAGGCGTTGGAGCGCGGCACGAGCGTCTATCTGGTTGACCGGGTGATCCCCATGCTGCCGGATGTGCTATCGGGCGAGTTCTGCTCGCTCGTGCCCGGCGCAGACCGACTGACGCTGTCCGTCCTGCTCGATCTCGATTCAACCGGTGAAGTGCTCGACTCGCGGCTGGTAGCCGGCGTCATCCACAGCCGCCACGCTCTCAGCTACGAGCGGGCACAGGACATACTGGACGGAAAGGCGACCGCCAACGAGAACGTGCGCGGCGCTTTGCGGCAACTGCGCGATCTTGCACGCAGGCTGAGGATGCGGCGCCAAGCGCGCGGCAGCCTGGATTTTGACTTGCCGGAAGCCCGAGTCATCGTCAACGCAGCGGGCGAGCCGACCCAAGTGGAGAGACTGAGGCGACTCGAGACCCACCAGTTGATCGAGGAATTCATGATACTGGCGAACGAGTCGGTGGCGCGGCGTGCTGTCGAGCGAGCCCTGCCTTTCATCTTTCGAGTGCATGAGCCCCCTGACCCGGAGCGTATCGACCGCCTGCGTGAATTCGTGTCGGGCCTGGGACTCCGGATACCGGCAGCCGTTGACGCCTCCCCAAGCGGGCTACAACGCCTGCTGGCCAGCGTGGAGGGGCGGCCGGAGGAAGGGGTCATATCGACTCTCACCTTGCGCAGCATGAAGCAGGCCCGGTACAGCGAAGAGCGGGAAAACCATTTTGGGCTGGCCTCCCACACCTACACACACTTCACGTCGCCCATCCGACGCTACCCCGATCTGATCGTGCACCGGATCCTTCGCCACACGCTGTTGGAGGGGAAGGGAGTGCCCGAGTCCTGGCGGGAAAGCCTGAGCGGGGTCGCCGCCAAGTCCTCGATACGAGAGCGGCAGGCGATGGAGGCCGAGCGCGAATCGGTCGAGCTGAAGAAGCTGGAGTACCTGGAAGGCCACCTGGGCGACGTGTTCGACGGAACCGTCAGCGGCGTTGCCTCGTACGGGCTATTCGTGCTGCTCGACGATGTGCTGGTCGAGGGGCTCGTACACGTCAGTCAGTTGGACGACGACTACTACCGCTTCGTGGAAGAGGACTACGCGTTGGTTGGCGAGGTTCGTAAGCGAAGGTACAGATTAGGCGACCGAGTCCGCGTGCAGGTGGTGTCAGTGGACAGGGAGAGCCAGAAGCTGGATCTAGGACTTGCCGACTGAGCGAGCTCCTAGGTGCCAAATTGACGCCTTGATGGCACCCCAGTATGTTGACCGGAGACGGTTGGAGGAACTGAACGGCGTTAGGTTTCGATGCCACTGCCACCGATCATAGTCTTTTATTCCTCGGTCGATCCGCAGCCGCCAGGGGCGCTTGCGGCTCACGTTGCCGAGAACGGGTCGACGCTGCTGACGCCACGCACGGCAGGGGAGGTTCCGGCGTTGGCGAACCGGGGTCCATCCGCACTGGTGGTCGTCGACGGCGATGGCGATGTCGAGGAGGTCTTCCAGTTGATCAGGACCCTCAAATCGGACCCGTTCAGCGCGATAACGCCCGTGATCGTGTGGTCGGAACGGCCGGTGGCGGACGTCCTCGAGCGCGTGCTGGAAGAGGGTGCCGATGACATCCTGACACACAAAATGGATGAGCGCGAGAAGCTGTTGCGCCTGGACACAGTGGCGAGGCGTGCGGAACGTGATGTGAGCGTTCATCCGACAACCCGGTTGCCGGGAACGGCGATGATCGAGCGCGATATCAGCGCCCGCCTGGAGGCTGACGAGGACTTTGCCGTCTGCTACGCGGACATCGACAGCTTCAAGGAATTCAACGACCGATACGGCTATGCGCATGGAGACCGGGTGATCTTGTTGACCTCGAAGATCCTCCGGGACGTGGTCAAGGCGTTCGCGCCCTCTGGGTTTGTCGGGCACATCGGTGGTGACGACTTCATCTTCAACGTCCCGTTTGATATCTTTGAAAGTTGTTGTCGAGAGATCATCTCGATCTTCGACACGCTGGTTCCATTCCAGTACTCGGAGGAGGACCGCAAGGCGGGTTTCTTCTGGGGGAAAGATCGGAGGGGACAGCTTCATCGCATCTCATTGATGACGCTGTCGATCGGGGTCGTGACGACGGAACAGCGCAAGTACACCCACCCGGCTGAGGTCGGCGAGCTGGCCACCGAGATGAAAGCCTACGCGAAGACGAAGCAAGGGTCGATCTTTGTCGTCGATCGCCGTCAAGGCCAGCGCGAACCCCGCACCAGCAGAGTTCTCAGGCGAACTATGGAAGCGACGAAGGGTGGATCATGAACGTATCCTGCCCGCAGTGTAAGACGGTCTTCAGGGTGGATCCGCGCAAGGTGCCGGCCGAGGGCGTACGCGCCCGTTGCTCGGTGTGCGGAGGCGTCTTCGAGGTGCTGGCCGAAGAGAAGCAGGTACAGGCCGCGGTGCGGCCGTCGCCACGGCCGGCTCCTCCGCCGCCGCCACCACCGCCGGAACCGCCAGCCAAGGAACCCGAGTGGCCAACGGCACCGCCGATCATGCCCCCTGTGGTTCCCGAGCCTATCGCTGAAGAGCCAGAACCGGTCGCTGGTGAGCCCGAGGTCGCTGAGGAGCCTGAACCGGGCGGTCTGCCGCCGGCGGACGTAGCGTTTACTCCACCACCCATACCCGATGAGCCGAGCCGGGAACCGGAGGTCGCGGTGCAACCGGAGCCCCGGGAACCGGAGATCGAGCCTGCGGCGCCGCCACCACCAACACCGGCGCCTCTCGAACCTCCGCCACCGGCAACGCCGGCTCCCGAACCACCGCCGACGCGACCGACGCCGAAGCCCGGTGCCGTCGAAGGGTTCCAGTTTGGTCAACCTGACCAAAACGCTCGGGCCCGACGGCTCGCCCGCGCTTTGATCTCCGATCTGGCGGCCTACTACCCCGACCGTCAAGAAAAGGGGCTAAGGGAAGGGCGCCTGAAGGAGCTCTTCCAGGAGGAGCTGCGGAAGTCGTGGCAGGAGTATGTGGACCAAGTGGGGCTGGAGGTGGCCAAGAGCACGCCTCATTTCCGTGACGCGCTGAACGAGATTCTGGCCAAAGGCAAACGCGTATTCTGACCGGAGCGCTGGGTTCGGCGCCGGTCAGCCGGTGACCGCCGAGGCATCGATTGAGCGGTTGACCCGGCGAGGGTGAAGCGGGTAAGTTAGGGGCCAACGGAAGGAACCCCAGGGCCGTCCGGGAGGGCGGCCCTATCGTTTGTGACTATTGCACTTAGGATAACTGCTCGGCAGTAGATTCTAGATAGCGAGGTGACGACATGGCCATAGCTGTGGAACTCGGGATCCTGAAAGAGCTCCAGGAGCGGGTGGAGGAGCTCAGGGGGTATCTTTGACATAGCCGGGAAGCGAGCCCGCGTCGAGGACCTGGAGAAGCAGACGGCGGCTCCGGGGTTCTGGGAAGACGCCGAGATGGCTCGCTCGGTCATGCAAGAGCTAAATGAGCTCAAACGTTGGATCGAACCGTGGGAGGCGCTCGAACGCAGGACGGGCGATCTTCTGGAACTCGGCGAGCTGATCGAGTCTGACGGCGAGCCGGGTCTGGAGGAGGAGTTTCGCGCTGAGGTCGGCGAACTCGAAGCTCAGGTTGAAGAACTCGAGTTTCGCAATATGCTCCGCGGCACGGATTCCGAGCGCGACGCCCTGTTGACGATACACCCCGGCGCCGGGGGCACCGACTCGCAGGATTGGGCGGAGATGCTCATGCGCATGTACACGCGGTGGGCCGAGTCGCACGATCTGGAGGTAGCGGTGCTCGACATGGTGCCAGCCGAGGAAGCCGGAATCAAGTCGGTCACCCTCGAGATGCGCGGTCGCTATGCTTACGGCTACTTGCAGGCGGAGAAGGGCGTGCACCGCCTCGTGCGGATTTCTCCCTTCGATCAACAGGCACGACGTCACACATCGTTCGCATCCGTCTTCGTCTATCCCGTGGTTGACGATTCGGTGGAAGTCGATGTGAGCCCGGAGGATCTGAGGATCGACACCTATCGGGCGTCGGGCAAGGGCGGTCAGCACGTGAACAAGACGGATTCCGCCGTCCGCATCACGCACATCCCGACAGGCATCGTCGTTTCGTGCCAGCAAGAACGCAGCCAGCATCGCAACAAGAACACGGCGATGAAGATGTTGCGCGCGGCGCTGTACGATCGAGCGCTGGAAGAGCGACAAAAAGAGCGAGACAAGATCGACGCTGCGAAGACTGAGATCGCCTGGGGCAACCAGATCAGGTCCTACGTATTCCAGCCCTACACGCTGGTCAAAGATCATCGCACCGGTGTCGAGCGAAGCGACGTCCAGGGGGTAATGCAGGGTGACTTGGACGTGTTCATTCTTGGCTTCTTGAAGCGTTACGGGGCGCAGGCCGTATGACCGAGACCGGTGAGGCGCGGCACGTTATCCAGGCCCGAAAAGAGAAACTGCGCAGGCTGCGCGACTTGGGGATCGAGCCCTACGCGTATCGGTTCGAGCCATCATGCAAAGCGGCTGAGGCGATAAAGGCCTTCGAGGAGCTCGGAGAGTCGGCCGAGGTGAACTGCCGACTGGCCGGGCGAATTCGCTCGCTGCGCCCGCATGGCAAGACGACGTTCGGCCATATCGAGGACCCGAGCGGCAAGATTCAGGTCTACTTGCGCCGAGACACTTTGGGCGAGGCGGGGTACGAGTTGGTGCAGCTACTGGATCTGGGTGACTGGATCGGCGTCGAGGGTCAGGTGTTTCGGACGCGAACGGGCGAAGTGACGCTCCGAACGGATCGTATCGAGCTTCTGGCGAAGACGGTACGGCCGCTCCCGTTCGGGAAGGAAGATACGGACGAATCGGGCCGACCGGTGATTCACGGCGGTTTCTCGGACGTGGAGAACCGCTACCGGCAGCGCTATGCGGACCTGGCTGTGCATGCGGACGTACGCGAAATCTTCATCGCTCGCACTCGTGTGATTCAGGAAATCCGAAGTTACCTCGATGGGCTGGGGTTCATGCACGTCGAGACTCCTGTGCTGCAACCGATCTACGGAGGTGCCACCGCTCGGCCCTTCAAGACCTACCACCGGGCGTTGGACACCGAGCTCTTTCTCCGCATAGCCGACGAGCTGTACCTGAAGCGGCTGATCGTGGGAGGGTTGGAGCGGGTCTATGAGATCGGAAAGGTCTTTCGCAACGAAGGGATCGATCGCACGCACAATCCCGAGTTCACGATGCTCGAGCTGTACCAGGCATATGCCGATTACGAGGACATGATGGAGTTGACCGAAGGTCTTCTGCACCATGTCGCGGTAGAAGGCACGGGCTCGAGCGAGGTGGTGTATCAGGGCGAGGCGATCGACTTCAAGCGGCCCTGGAAGCGGATGAGTTGGTATGAGGCCTTGGAGCACTACGGTGGGGTGGATGTTTCTCGGCTAGCCGGAGAGGGGCTCAGGCAAGCGGCGCTGGACGCCGGGGTGGAGGATGCCGACACGAAGGGGCGGGCGGCGCTACTGGATGGACTGTTCAAGGTGCTGGTCGAGGAGAAGCTGGTGGGCCCGGTCATCATCTTCGATTACCCGGTGGAGCTCAGCCCACTCGCCAAACACAAGCGCGGTGGCGAGATGACCTTGACCGAGAGGTTCGAGGTGTTCGTCGCGGGCGGCGAGTTAGCCAATGCGTTCAGCGAATTGAACGATCCCTTTGAGCAACGTGCACGCTTCGAGGCGCAGGTGCGGATGAGAGAAGAGGAGGGATGGGAAGAGGCGCACCAGATCGACGAAGACTACATCACCGCTCTCGAGTACGGCATGCCCCCCACGGGCGGCATGGGACTGGGCATCGACCGGCTGGTCATGGTCTTGACGGATCGTGCCTCCATACGCGAGGTGATCCTCTTTCCGACGTTGCGGCCGGAGTAGCGACATGAACTTGGAGCTTTATCTGGCGTGGCGGTACCTGAAAGCTCGGAGCCGATCGCGTTTCCTGAATCTGATCACAGTCATCTCAATTCTTGGAATCGGCGTCGGCGTTTGCGCACTGATCGTGGTTGTCGGCGTGATGTCCGGGCTTCAGAACGAGGTGCGTGACCGCATCCTCGGGACGAACCCGCATATCATGGTTTTGACTTACGGCGAAGGCTTGAGGTTGGAAAACTTCGAAGTCCCACTTGCCACGGCCAGGGAGGATCCTGCGGTCACCATGGCGGAGCCGTTCGTCTATTCGGAGGCTTTGATCTTCCAAGATGTGAACTACCAGCAGGGCGTTGCCCTTCGGGGGATAGCGCAGGAGGCCACGCGGCGGATAAGCGACCAACTGGTCGTCGGAACCTGGGAGTTCGACGAGACCCAGTCAGGCCTACCTGGAATCGTGCTCGGGTTCAGGCTAGCGGAGCGATTGCTGGTCTACCCCGGCGACACGGTGAGCCTGGTCTCCGGGCACGGCGCCGAGCTGACGCCGGCAGGGTACATACCGAAATTCAAGAAGTTCGAGGTCGTCGGGACCTTCAAGAGCGGGATGTTCGAGTACGACAATCAGATGGGATACATGTCGTTGGAGGTATCGCAGGACATGTTGGGGCTTTCCGGCGCGGTGAGCGGGTTGGCGCTTTGGGTCGACAATCCATGGGAAGCGGACTCCGTCGCCAATCGTCTCGAGAGCAAGCTCGGCTATCCCTACACGCTTCGGGACTGGAAGGGAATGAACGAGAGCCTTTTCTCGGCGTTGCAGCTGGAAAAGACCGTGATGGCGTTGATCCTTCTGCTGATCGTGCTGGTCGCCGCTTTCAACATCGTGTCGACCCTGATCATGGTGGTGGCGGACAAGACGCGTGAGATCGGCATCCTGCGCTCGATGGGACTGACAAGCCGTAGGATCCTCAAGGTGTTCATGTTGCAGGGACTGATCATTGGTATCACGGGGACCCTGCTGGGGGTAGTCGTCGGCCTGATATCCAATCGGTTCATCGACCAATCTGGACTGCTGTCACGGTTCATGCCCGGGGACGTGTACATCATCACCCGCATCCCGATCACGGTAAGCCCCTTCGACCTCGCCCTGATCGTGGTGCTCAGTATTCTGATCTCGTTTACGGCGACCATCTACCCGTCAAGGCAGGCGTCCCGTCTGACGCCGGTGGAGGCGATCCGCCATGAGTAGTCGGAGCGTGGCGCTTTCGTGCCACCGGCTCGAGCGGTCGTTCCGGGACAGCGACGGGTCGGAACTGCCAATTCTGCAGGGCGTTGATCTGGAGGTGGAGATCGGCGAAGTCGTGGCCGTCGTCGGTGCAAGCGGCGCGGGTAAGAGCACGCTTCTTCACCTGCTGGGCGGCCTGGACAGGCCGACGCGGGGCGAGGTCTACGTGGACGGCAGGCCTCTGGCCCGCCTGGATGACCGGGAACTGGCGGAACTGCGCAACCGACGACTTGGCTTTGTCTTTCAGTTCCACCACCTGTTGCGAGAGTTCAGCGCCTTGGAGAATATTATGATGCCCCTGATGATCGGGGACATAGACGTATCGCGGGCCCGGACTCGGGCCGAGAACTTGCTAAGGGAGGTGGGGTTAGAGAGGCGCGGTGGCCACAAACCCTCCCAGCTATCGGGAGGGGAGCGGCAGCGAGTCGCGGTAGCGCGGGCGCTGGCCAACGACCCCCTGGTTCTGCTCGCTGACGAGCCGTCGGGCAACTTGGACAATTACACGGCGGCGGGCCTTCACGACCTCTTCTTTCGATTGCGCGACGAGCGCGAATTCGGGGTCGTGCTAGTCACACACAACCTCCAGCTCGCTCGTCGAGCGGACCGTATCTTGCGGCTGCGCGATGGACTGCTGAACCCTGTAGAGCTCTCTCCGGCGGAGCATGAGGCAGTACCGTGATGCTGTGCGACAACTGCGGCAAGAACGAAGCTGAGGTCCATCTGACTCAGATCGTGGACAATGAGATGACGACGGTGCATCTGTGCCCGAGCTGTGCCGCGGAGAAGGGTCTGGATGCGGGTGCCGGAGCCAAGAATCTGCCCCTGAGCGACTTCCTAGCTCAGATGGGGCAAGCCGCGCTCTCGGACCAGGAGGCATCAGGAGCGGGGCCCTGCACTTTCTGCGGGACCAGCGTGGACGACTTCCGCCGCTCCGGGCGGTTGGGCTGCCCCCACTGCTACTCCACGTACGAGACGCAGTTACGGGCCATCCTGCGTCGAATTCACGGCTCCACGTACCACCTCGGCAAGGTCTACGTGCCGCCCGCCTCCACGGCAGCGGACCGCAGCGCGCGTCTGGTCGGTTTGCGCCGAAAGCTGCAGCGGGCGGTGGAGGCGGAGGACTTCGAGCTGGCGGCGGTGATCCGCGATCAGATCAAAGAGCTGGAAGCGGCGGTCGACGTATGAACGCGTTCGACTTCACGTCCCTGCCCGATTTCGGGCTCAGCTGGCTGGATTCATCGGGGCCGCACAGCGATATCGTACTCTCCACGCGGGTACGCATCGCGCGCAACCTGCAGGGCTATCCGTTCTCCGGACGTGCCCGAGCGAGCGACCGAGCCGCGATTCTGGCGACGGTGACGGAGATCGCGGAGCGGACGCCGACGCTATCGGGCGGCGTCACGGTGGCGATCGACGAGCTCGACGCTCGCAAGCGGCGAATCCTCCTCGAGCGGCACCTGGTCAGCCGGGAACTGGTCGGTGAGAACGGGGGCGACGCATCGTCAGCGGCGTTGATCATGTCGGCCCGAGACTCCGTGGGTCTAATGGTCAACGAAGAAGATCATCTCAGACTGCAGAGCCTGACGAGCGGGTTCAGTCCGCGGCAGACGTGGCAGTTGGTCGACGGCCTGGACGAGGACCTGGGCGGTGAGCTGCCGTACGCGTTTCACCACGAGTTCGGTCATCTTACTTCGTGCCCGACGAACTGTGGAACGGGATTGCGAACCTCCGTGCTGATCCACCTGCCAGGCCTGGTGTTGACGAAAGAGATCAACAAGGTCCTGCAGGGCATCTCGCAAGTCGGGCTCACGTTCCGCGGCCTATACGGTGAGGGGTCTGAGGTCATCGGAAACTTGTTTCAAGTATCAAACCAGACGACCTTGGGCAAGAGCGAGGAGGATCTGATCGACCACCTGCAGAAGATCGTCGCTCAGGTCGTCGACTACGAGCGGCAGGCGCGCTCTGTCCTGCTGCGCGATGCTCCAAGCGTTATCGAAGACAAAGTGTGGCGGGCCTACGGATTGCTGTGCCATGCGCGTTCGCTGGGCTTCGACGAGATGATGAACTTGTTGTCGGGCGTGCGACTGGGCCTTTCTCTGAAACTTCTCTCAGGACCCAGTGTATACGTGTTGAACAGAACCATGGTATTCGCTCAGAACGCCCACCTGGAGGATGCTGGCGACGGGTCGCTATCAACGACCGAGCTTGACATTCAGCGGGCAAATTACGTGCGTTTAGCTCTGAGAGATGCGGACCCCGGAGCCGGCACACAGAGATAGGGCGGACGGGGCGGTCACGGTTCGGGCTGTGTTGAGGGTTTGATGAACTACAATTTCACCGATCGGGTACGGAAAGTACTGGCGATGGCTCGGGAGGAAGCCGTCCGCCTGCAACACGACTATGTGGGCACCGAGCACATCCTGCTGGGGCTGATCCGGGAAGGCGAGGGCGTAGCCGCGGCCGTGCTGATGAACCTGAACGTCGATCTGGATCAGGTTCAGGAGCGCACGGAAGAGCAGGTTCGCAAGGGCAAGGCCGGAGCGACGATCGGCGAGCTGCCGTACACGTCGCGGGCCAAGAAGGTGCTCGAGTTCGCCGTGGCGGAAGCGCGGGAGATGAGCCACAGCTACGTGGGCACGGAGCATCTGCTGCTGGGCCTGCTGCGCGAGGAAAAAGGCGTTGCCGCGCAGGTTCTGGAGTCGTTGGGTGTGACGCTGGAACAGGCGCGCGAGCAGACGCTGAAGCTGTTGGGCACCGATGTGCCGAACGCGGGACAAGTCGGGGGGCCCGGTGCCAGCCCGAAGGGTGAAAAGAAATCGAAGACACCAGCGCTCGACCACTTCTGCCGCAATCTGACAGAACTGGCGCGGTCGGGCGAACTCGACCCGACGATCGGCCGCGAGAAGGAAATCGAGCGCGTGATGGAGATCCTATCGCGGCGCAAGAAGAACAATCCGGTTCTTATCGGTGAGCCGGGCGTCGGCAAGACGGCCATCGTCGAGGGATTGGCCCAACTGATCTCCCGCGGCGAGGTGGCGGACAGCCTCAAGGGTCACCGGGTCCTGGCGCTCGACATGGCGGCTGTCATCGCGGGCACGAAGTATCGCGGTCAGTTCGAAGAGCGTCTGAAAGCGGTGATGAACGAGATCGCGCAGAAC
>JASFMO010000057.1:0-13041 GCA_050117535.1 Gemmatimonadales bacterium
CCGGAACGCTAGTCGTGGCCCACGACAACGTGCGCCAGCGGATGAGCGTCGATCAGTTCATCGCCGGTCTCGACCTTCAGGTGGCGGCGTCGCCCGAGGGCGCGCTCCCCGTCGTCACTTTCTCCGAGACGGTGACCTTCCACCTGAACGGGGACGAGCTGTACGTCTATCACGTCGAGCACGCTCACACCGACGGCGATGCGTTGATCCATTTCCGCAAGTCGAACGTCCTGCACATGGGCGATATCTACTTCGCGGGCGGCTACCCGTTCATCGATGTCTCCAGCGGCGGTTCGATCGACGGGACGATCGCGGCCGTCGACCAGGTTCTCGCCTTCGTGGGCGACGATACCCCGATCATCCCGGGCCATGGACCGTTATCCAATAAGGCGGAGCTGAGAGAGTACCGAGCCATGTTGGCCGGCGTGCGGGACGCCATCGCCGCCGAGATCGCGGCGGGCAAGAGCGAGGATGAGGCGGTCGCCGCGAGCCCGACGGCGCCGTGGGACGAGAAGTGGGGCAGCGCCTGGATGAATCCCGAGCAGTTCACGCGGATCGTGTACGGCGACCTGTCTCGGGAGCAGTAGTCCGCGCCTCATTCGGCCACGACCGGAGCGGCCCGGCGACTGCTCGACGCGACCGAGCGCCAGACGCCGATGGGGAGAAAAGACTAGCGGCCGCCCGCGTGTTGGGTCGCCGGGGCGGCGGAGTCGATCGAGACTTCGCGCGCGGCGGCCCGTTTCCTGTGGGCTTTGGCTCGTCGCAGTACCGCGGCGACGGCGCGATACCCCAGCAGAACCGCGAGGATCGCGGCGAAGATGAGCGGCTCGCGTGCATCGGCCTTCACGAGCCACAGGAAGTGGAGCACGCCCAGGACGGGAGCGACGTAGGCCAGCTTGTGCAGGCGGTTCCAACGCCGTCCGCCCAATCGCTTCACCATCCGTTTCGTCGAGGTGGCCGCCAGCGGGACTAACAACAGCAACGCGGTGAAACCGACCGTGATGTAGGGCCGTTCGGCGATGTCCTCCCAGATGTACCCGAACGCGAAAAACTGATCGAGCCCGATGTACACGCCGAAGTGAAGCGTGGCGTAGAAGAACGCGAATAGTCCGAACGTGCGCCGCAGCTTGATCAACGGACCCCAGGCCACGATGCGGCGGATGGGCGTCACACTCAGCGTCAACATCAGGAAGGTTAGGGCCCACCAACCGGTTCGGTGCGTGAGCGCCTCGATCGGGTTGGTCCCGAGCCCGCCGGTTAAGCTATCCCTGACCAGCAGCGCGAAGGGCGTCAGCGCCAACAGGAACACAGCGGTCCGGAAGGCGCGCTCGATCAGCCGTTTGCGTTCACGCGCGCCCATCAGAAGAACTTCCTCAGGTCCATGCCGGAATACAGGTGCGCGACCTGTTCGGCGTAGCCATTGAAGGGAAGCGTCGGGCGCCGCCGGAGATCGCCGATGCGGCGCTCGCGGGCCTGGCTCCAGCGTGGGTGGTCGACCTCCGGATTCACGTTGGCGTAGAAGCCGTACTCGTTGGGCGCGCTAACCATCCAGGACGACATCGGCTGCCGGCGCGTGAAGCGCAGGCTGACGATCGACTTGATGCTCTTGAACCCGTACTTCCAGGGCACCACCAGGCGGATCGGCGCCCCGTTCTGGTTGGGAAGCACTTTGCCATAGAGGCCGACGACCAACAGGGTGAGCGGGTGCATCGCCTCGTCCATCCGCAATCCTTCCACATACGGCCAATCCAAGACTCGGCGCCGTTGTCCGGGCATTTGCTCGGGGTCGTAGAGCGTCTTGAACTCGACGAACTCGGCGTTCGACGTCGGCTCGAGTTGTTTGATGAAGTCCGCCAACGGAAAGCCCACCCAGGGAATGACCATCGACCACGCCTCGACGCAGCGCAACCGGTAGATCCGCTCTTCGGCGGGATACCGCTTCAGGATGTCTTCGATGTCGTAGACGCCCGGCTTGTTACACTCGCCTTCCACGGTGACCGTCCACGGCCGGGTGACCAGCGTGTGGGCGTTTTGCGCCGGATCGCTCTTGCTGGTCCCGAACTCGTAGAAGTTGTTGTAGGTCGTCACGTCCTCGTAGGGCGTCAACTCGTCGCCCTGACCGGCCGCACCGGCCGCGGGAGGCGCGTCGGCGTCGGCCTCACCGCCTTCCCGAGAGCAGGCCGCCAGCGGCGGCGCGATGGCGGCCAATCCGAGTCCAGCTCCGAGCGTGGCGGCGCTGCGGATGAACCGCCGACGGTTCACGTAGAGTCTCTCGTCGGTAACCTCGGACTCTCTGATGTCGGGGGGTCGCCGGATCAACATGTCTCGATCCTCCTCCATTAACTCGAACCGCCGCGCGAGGCGGCGGTCGAAAGATCATTCAATCTTTGCTAATCGGGTAACACCGACGCCGGGCCTCGAGTTCCCGCCGCGGGGGGGGTACGCAGCGGACAAAGAAATCGGCCGTCGCTGCGGACGGCCGATGGTCATTCGGTTTTGTTCCTACGTCCCGATCTATCGCCGCCCTGGGAATCGGAGACGGACACCGCTCCGGTTATAGCCGGGACCGATCGGGTTGCGGTGGTTCGGGAAGCGAACGTTGATCGCCGAAGGCGTACAATTGTCGCCGCCGCGCCCGCCGTGGCCGCCGACGCCGACGATCACGTTGATGCCGATCCCGTTGCCGCCGCCGCGCCGGCCGCGGTCGCTCAAGCTGACCAGGGCGGGCTCGGAGACGCGGATCGGTGACAGGCCCGTCTCGACGCTGGCCGGCGTGATCCGCGGTCGCGGCACTAGCGGAGCCGACAGGTCGGAGTTCGATGCCTCGGCCAGGATCTCGGTGTACTCCATGACGTCGAAGGCCTCGACCTCGACATCCAGCGGTGAGACCGTCGGCTCGTTCACCATGGCGAGGCCACCGCCAGCGGGTGCCGAGCTCTCGGGCTGGGCCTCGCTCGGCTCGACTTCGGGCTGGGGCAGGGTCACCAGCGTGAGAGCCTCTTCCGTCGCCCCGCGACTGCCAAGGTTCAGCCGTCCGAAACCGATCACCACCACATGGACCAGCACCGATACGCCGAGGGCAATCCCCAGAATCCGTCTGTAGTTGGGTCGCTGGCGTCTCATCCTTCCTCCTCGATCCGCTGAGGCCTACCGACCAGCCGTCTCCCCCGGAGGACGGTACCTGGCATACCAGTAGTGCCGGAATGGCTTCCGCTAGTTCAAACACCCACGGAGCGCAGCAAGTTCCGTGCGCCCGCCATCACTGACGTTTGACTGCCTGCTTACATCTTCGCGACTCGAGCCGGCCCCGTCAAGCGTTTCGAGCGACGGTGGTCAAGTCCATAGGCCATCCGCGGTTCCAAGCGTGCCGGCCGCGTACCCCATCCGGACCGCGCAAGCCGCGCGCCAACCCAGAGACAACCAAGCCGGGCCGAGCGTTAGGGCGAACGTCGGCTCCGGTGTTGACACTTGACACGGTTGCGGTGCGTACGGACACGGTGGAGCCACCAGACCTGGCCGGAGCCGGGCCTGCAAGATCCCCTCGAACCCGGTCAAGACATGGAAACCTTGTTTGCCGACTTGCGCTACGCCGTCCGCCGGCTGTCGCAGCGCCCCGGATTCGCCTTGATCGCCATGGCGACCATCGCGCTGGGCGTCGGCGCCAATAGCGCCATCTTCAGCATCGTCAACGCCATTCTGCTGCGACCGCTGCCGGTCGAGTCGCCGGACCAGCTGGTCGAGATCTACTCGCAGGAGGGCGACGAGGAGCCCGTCACGCAGGCGTATCCGGACTATCTCGACATCCGTGCTCGGGACGATCTGTTCTCGGGGGTCGCCGCCTACACGGTGGACTTCTTCAACGTCAGCCTGGGGCCGGAGCCCGAAGTGATGATGGGCGAGTCGGTATCGGCCGACTATTTCCAGGTTCTCGGCGTGCCGGCGGCTCTGGGGCGCGCCTTCATACCCGGCGAAGACGATGCGCCGGGCGCACCGGCCGTGACCGTCATCAGTCATGCCCTCTGGCAGCGCCGCTTTGCCGCCGATCCGGCGGTGCTGGGACAGACGTTGAGGGTGAGGGGCCAGCCCGTCGAGATCATCGGCGTGGCGCCCCAGAAGTTCAAAGGCCTGATGGTCGGTTTTGCCTCCGAGCTCTGGCTGCCGCTCACCTCGAATCAGTCCTTCGCCGCCGGCGATGACCTGCGAGATCGTGGTTCCCGCTGGTTGCTGGTCAAAGGACGTCGGCGACCGGGCGTGACGGTCCAGCAGGCGCGGGCCGGGTTAGACGTTTTGGCCGACCAACTCGCCGCGGCCTATCCGGAGACCAACGGCGATCCGGTGCGGCGGTTTCCGGTCATCCCCACCAACGATGTCCGACTGCATCCGATGATCGATCGCGCCCTACTCCCGGTGGCCGCGCTGCTGATGACCGTCGTCGGACTGCTGCTGCTGATTGTCTGCACGAACCTGGCGAACCTGCTGCTGGCCCGGGCACTGGCGCGGAGAAAAGAGATCGCGATCCGGCTGGCGGTGGGCGCGGGACGCGGCCGCCTGGTCCGGCAGCTGCTGACCGAGAGCGTGCTGCTGTCCCTACTCGGCGGCGCACTGGGCTTGCTGGTCGCTTGGGGGACGCTGAAGCTGCTGGTCGGCTTCCAGCCGCCCATCCTCATCAAGCTGTCCCTCGATCTGGGGATCGACGGACGGGTGCTCGCCTTCACCTTCTTCGTGGCCCTGGTCGCCGGGGTGCTGTTCGGACTCGCCCCGGCGCTGCAGACGACCCGGCCGCAGCTGACGCCGGCGTTGAAGGACGAGATGGAGGCCGTGACGCGCAAGCGCCGCAGGTTCGGGCTGCGCGGCTCGCTGGTCGTACTACAGGTCGCCGTTTCGCTGGTGCTGCTGGTCGGGGCGGGGCTGTTCGTGCGCAGCCTGATCGGGGCGCAGCGCATCGATCCCGGCTTCGAGCGGCAGCAGGCCGCGATCATGACGGTCGCGCCCACGCTCTCCGATTACGACGAGGCCCAGACGCGGAACCTCTACACCGAGCTGCGCCAGCGGACCGAGGCCCTGCCGGGCGTCGAGTCGGTGACGCTGGCCAGTCGCCTGCCGCTGGGCGTGTCGATCAACACGAACGAGCTGTACGTCGAAGGCGTCGAGACGCCGGAGAACGAAGCGCCCAGCATCGACATGACGGTCGTTAGTCCCGGCTACTTCGAGACGATGGGGGTGCCGCTGCTTCAGGGGCGCGACTTCGGCGACGGGGACAACGAGGCGGCGGCTCGGGTCGTCATCATCGACGAGGCCGCGGCGCGGCGGTTCTGGCCCGGCGAGAATCCTGTCGGTCAACGGCTGCGGTTGGGTAGCGCCGACGGGGAATTGCGCGAGATCGTCGGCGTCGCGCAGACCACCAAGGTGCGGACGCTGGGCGAAGAGCCGCGCCCGTACCTGTATATGCCTCTGGCCCAGCGACACCGCGGCATCGCATCGCTGGTCGCGCGGACGAGCGGCGATCCGGCGGCGGTGCTGCCGATGTTGCGCCGTGAGGCTCTGACCCTGGACGAGAATCTGCCGATCATGGAGTTGAAGACGATGAGCCAGCATCTGGCCATCATGCTGTTCGCGCCGCGCATGGGCGGTATTCTGCTGGGCGTGTTCGGCGGACTGGCCATCCTGCTGGCGACGATCGGCATCTACGGCGTCGTGTCGTACGCCGCCGCGCAGCGGACGCGCGAGGTGGGGATCCGGGTCGCCTTGGGCGCCCGGCCGAACGATGTCGTGCGGCTGGTGATCGGGCAGGGGATGGCCATGGTGGGCGTCGGCGCCGCCATCGGTCTCGTCCTCGCCTTCGCGGCGACCCGTCCGCTGGGTGCGTTCCTGTACGGGGTCAGCGCCTCGGACCCGGCCACCTTCCTTGGGATCACACTGCTGCTGGTCGGGGTGGCGTTCGTGGCGATGCTGGTGCCGGCGATGCGGGCGGTGCGGCTGGATCCGTTGGTGGCGTTGCGGCGCGAGTGACGTTGCTTTGAGGGGGCGGCGGGTGGATCGCCTCGCTTCATGTCGCGCAGCACGGGCAGGCTTGGCGGACGGGCAACGGCGCTCCAAATGTCCGCTCGTGCGATCCACCACGCCGCCGCACACGAACGCTTGCCGCGGTGTGTCGCGCCGGTCGGTCGGGCGCGACAGGACCCCTCGCTTCATGTCGCGCCGGTCGGTCGGGTACGACGGGACCCCTCGCTGCATGTCGCGCTGGACGGGCAGCGACCGCGGATAGGCCACGGCGCTCCAAATGTCCGCTCGTGGGCCCCGTCGCACCCTCCCATTTCGCGCAGAGGAGTTCGCTCGAGGGCCCTGTCGCGCCCTCCCTTTCGCGTTTGAAAGGACAGTGCTCTGCCAGCCGCTGTCTGCCGCGCTTGATCTCTCGATGGAGCGGGTCGGCTAGCGGTCTTCTCGCGCCTGCCGGATCTCCTTGGTTAGCGTCGATTGGGCCGAATCGAGTTGCTCGGCCAGTTCCAGCTTCCAGTGGCGCTCCGCTGCCGTCAGATCGGATTCGAGCAGCGTCTCGAAGTACGCCAGCTTGCCTCGCAGCTCGTGCGCGGTGAAGACGAGCATTCGCTGAGTGCGGCTTGCACGATGGAGCGAAATAGCAGGCAGGGCCTGATCGTCATGCTGAATTTGTCGGCTGGCAAGAGGTTCCAAGGTCCCGGACGAGAGCGATTGTTCTCAGTGATGGCTTCCGTCCCACGTTTTGCGTCTAGAGTGCGGAGCCGAGGCTGGGAAGGAGACCGGGCGGGTCGTCGAAGCGGACATTGGAGCGCCGTTCCCGTCCGTGATCTGTGCCCGTCCGGCGCGATATGAAGCGAGACGGCCCGCCCGGTCTTCGGTCAGACCCGACCACGCCCCGCCCGGTCTCCAAACCCGCCCAGATAGCCGCGCCCCGACGAGTCTCTGAACCCGACCGGATAGCCGCCCCAAGGCAGGAACCGTAGATTACGGTCCTATCGCGGCCTACAAATCGAAACGACGGCTGAACAATCTCAACGGAGGACTGCCATGCGCCGCCCGACCGCCTTCATCGCGTTCGTGGCCCTCACACTCGCCCTGGGCGCGACTTCGAACGTGCTCGCTCAGGACGACGCCGAGTACGCCAAGCGGATCAAAGAGTACACGACGGATCCGCGCTTTTTGAGCGATCTGGTCGATCACCTGCCCGGCTCGGAGACGGTGCCGTCGCCGCTCGAGCACTTCGGCGACATCGTCGGCGCGCCCAACATCCTCCACAACACGACGCAGATCTACGGCTACATGCGCGCGCTGGCGGAGGCTTCGCCCAGGGTCGAGGTTCGCTCGATCGGGCGGACCGAAGAGGACCGCGAGATGATCGAGGTGATCATCGCCAACCCGGAAACGCTGGCCGACCTCGAACGCTACCGCGGCTACCTCAATCGGTTGGCGGACCCGCGCGGGCTGAGTGAGGCGGAAGCGCGCGAGATCATCGCGCAGGCCAAGCCGATCTACTACGTGGGCGGCGGCCTCCACTCGCCGGAGACGGGGGCGCCGGAGATGTTGATGGAGCTGGCTTACCGGCTCGCCGTCGAAGAGTCGCCGCACGTCCAGATGATCCGCGACAACGTGATCACCGTGGTCGTGCCGGTCCTCGAGCCCGACGGCCGGGATCGAATGGTCGACGTCTACAACTTCACCAAGGCGAACCGCGATGTGGGACCCGGCCTTCCTTATTGGGGCAAGTACGTCGCCCACGACAACAACCGCGACGGGTTTGGTCTGGCGCTGGCGCTGACGCGCAACCTGCTGAAGCGCTACCTGTACTGGAAACCGACGGTCATGCACGATCTGCACGAGTCGGGCTACTACCTCTACGTGTCGACGGGTACGGGGCCCTACAACGAGAGCCTCGACCCGACGACCATCAACGAGTGGCACAACCTCGCCCACGAAGAGGTCACGCAGCTGACCAAGCGCGGCATGCCGGGCGTGTTCACCCACGCCTTCTACACCGGCTGGGCGGCCAACTACCTGTTCTGGCTCGGCAACACGCGCAACAGCATCGGCCGCTTCTACGAGACGTTGGGCAACCGCGGCGCTGACACGATGGAGCGCGAGCTGCGCGACTCGCAGGTCTCGCGGCAGTGGTATCGGCCCAGCCCGCCGTTCAAGAAGGCGATGTGGTCGATGCGGAACAACACGAACTACATGCAGAGCGGGGTTCTGGTGGCGCTCACGTACGTGGCCGATCGCGGCGACGAGTTCGTCGAGAACTTCTATCTGCGCAGCGCGCGGGCGGTGGAGCGCGGACGGAGCGAGGCGCCGTACGCCTGGGTTATTCCGCGCGATCAGGCTCGTCAGCTGGCCACCGAGGACCTGGTCGATCTGCTGATCGAGCAGGGGCTCGAGGTTCACGTGGCGGAGCAGGATCTGGTTTGGCGCGAGGGCGATGGCGATGAGAATGGGGAGGAAAAGCGCGCGGAGGAGGGGGCGTATGTCGTCAGGATGGATCAGCCATACCGGACGCTCGCCCAGGTGTTGCTGGGCGTCCAGAGCTTCCCGGACGATGCCGATCCGCCGTACGACGACACGGGCTGGACGCTGCCCTTCCTGCACGATGTCGAGGCCCACCGCGTCGACGACCCGACCATCCTGTCGGCGCGGATGCGGAAGGTCGACGCGCCGCTCGCCGTGGAAGGACGGCTCGAGGGGCGAGGGCGCGACTACTATCTGATCGACAACACAACGGAGGACAACTTCACCGTCTTCCGCTTCCAGTTGAGCGATGTGCAGATGATGGCGGCGGAGGCGGACTTCGAGGCGGACGGGCGTGACTACAGCGCCGGCAGCTTCATCATCCCGGAGCAGGGGAACCCCGACGATCTGGCGGACCGGCTCGAGGCCGCCGCCGGGGAGTTGGGCCTGCAGGTGCGCGGCGTGCGCCGACGCCCGGACGTGGCGACCCACACGGTTGAAGTCCCGCGCGTGGCGCTGGTGCTCACCTGGGTTTCCACGCCACAGGATGCTGGTTGGTGGCGGTTCGCGTTCGACGAGATCGGCATCCCGTACACGCAGCTGGCCGAGCAGGACCTGGCGACCGAGGACCTGTCCCGCTTCGACGTCATCATCATGCCGCAGACCCGTGCCAACCCGCGGACGCTGGTCGCGGGCACCACGGAGGCCGGCGATCCGATTCCGTGGCAGCGAAGCGAGGCGTACCCGAGTCTGGGCATTATCGACGAGACCGATGACGTGCGCCGGGGCATGGGGTACGACGGGCTGAAGAACCTGAAAGCGTTCCTCTCCGGCGGCGGCGTCTTCATCACCGAAGGCCGAACGGCCGCGCTGCCCATCGACATGGCGATCACGCGCCGCGTGAGCCTAAGCGAGACACGCCAACTGGAAGCCCGGGGCACCGTGTTGCGGGCGACGGTGACCGATGCGGCGAGCCCAATCGCCTACGGCTACGACGGCGCGTTGGGAGTATATTTCAATCAGTCGCCGATCTTCAGCGTCGATTCCGATGTCAGCAGCCGGTTCATCCCGGATTGGCTGAAGGACGAATTGTGGCAGAAGGAGGTCCCGCGCGTGGTGATGAGCTTCGCGGACAAGGACGTCCTGATGAGCGGCATGCTGCGCGGCGAACGCGAGATCGCTGGTACGCCGGCGGTGATCGACGCGCCTGTGGGCGCGGGCCACGTGATCCTGTTTGCCAACCGCCCCTTCCGGCGCTGGCAGACGCGCGGCAGTCACGCGCTGGTGTTCAACGCGATGCTGCACTGGAACGATCTGCGGGCCGGCTGGCCGTCGCGGCCCGGCGCCGCCACGGCCGAGGCCGTCACGGATGGAGGTCAAGATGGTGGATGAGCCGACGAGCCCTTGGGACCCTCTCATCATCCGCGAGAAGGTACATACGTCGAGCCGTTGGGGACTCGGTCACGACCTGGTGAACCTGTACCTCGGGATTGCCCACTTGGCCGACAGCGTACTGGATCCCGAGGAGCAGCGGACCTTCCTGCTCAAGTTCGGGCAGTGGGTCCCCGAGGTGACGGTCGAGCAGTTCCAGAAAATCTGGAGCGAGGTGCTGACGCTGTACCAATCGCTGGGCACGCACGAGAATCGTTACGCCTTCTTCTTGCAGTCGGCCGTGAACCTGGCGCACAAGTTCAGCGAGAGTCCCGACAAGCTGCGCTCGATCGTTCGCGATCTGGTGGACATCGCCAGCGCCGACGGCGAGCTGCACGAGAACGAGATCGCGCTGATCAAGGCGGCGGCGATCACCTACGGCCTCAGCGCCGACATGAGGGTCAACGTCAACACCGGTCAAATCGAGCTGACAATCCGCGAGGCGAACTGACGTGATGAAACGTAGGGTCCGGATGATGTCCGCGGTCGTCGCGATCGCTGTTGCGGCGGCCTGCGGCGGCGAACCGACGGGCGAGCCCGCCGACCTGCTATTGTTGAACGGCCGCGTCTACACGCTCGCCTGGAGCGACCCGGCGCCCGACGGCACACCGGCGGCCGACGCGCCGTACGATGCGGACGGCTGGCATCCGAACGCCCAGGCGATCGCGATCCGCGACGGGCGGATCGTCTACGTCGGGAGCGACGAAGAGGCGCGGCGCTACCGCGGCCCCGACACGCGGGTCGTCGACGTCGACGGCGCGACCGTGTTGCCGGGACTGGTCGACTCGCACGTTCACATCGCAGGGCTGGGGGCCAACCTGGAGCGGGTGAACCTGGTCGACGTCACGACCGAGGCGGAGATGGTCGAGCGCGTCGCACAGCGTGCCGCCGAGACCGGGCCCGGCGAATGGATCGTCGGCTGGGGTTGGGACGAGGGGGCGTTGGCCGATCGGTATCCGGACATGCGTCGGCTCAGCGAGAGCGTCCCCGACAACCCGGTCATCCTGCGCGGGCTACACGGGTTCGCCGTGCTGGGCAACCGCGCGGCCTTCGAGGCGGCCGGGATCACGGCCCGAACCGTCGCCCCCTCGGGCGGCGAGATCCGTCGCGACGCCGACGGGAACCCCACCGGTATCCTGATCAACAACGCGACGCGGCTGCTGGAGGCGGCGCTACCGCCGCTGACACCCCAGCGGCTGCAGGCGCGCGTCCTGGCCGGACTGGAGGCGCTGGCCCAAGACGGGTTCGTGGCGGTGCACGAGGCCGGCGCCGATGCGGCGCTGATGGCGGCGTTCGAGACGCTCGAGCGCGAGGAGTGGCTGCCGCTTCGCGTCTACGCCATGCTGGAGGGGCGGGACGAGCCACTGTTGCGTGAATGGTTGGACCGTGGTCCGGACGCCGAGCCGGAGGGTATGCTGTACACGCGGTCGGTGAAGGCGTTCTACGACGGCGCGCTCGGCTCGCGCGGCGCGAAGTTGCTGGACGACTACACCGATAGGCCGGGCCGGCGCGGCGTGGCGGGGGCCGAATACGGGTTCAACCCCGATCTGTTCGCCGAGATGATGGCGGCGGGCTTCCAGATCTGCATCCACGCCATCGGCGACGCCGGCAATCGCGAGACGCTCGACTTCATCGAGTCCGTCTACGCGACGCATCCCGAGGCGCGTAGCGACCGGCATCGCATCGAGCACGCGCAGGTCGTCCACCCGGACGACTTCGAGCGCTTCGCCGACCTGAGCCTGATCGCGTCGATGGAACCGCCGCACGCGGTGGAAGACAAGACGTGGGCGGAGGAGCGGCTCGGCCCGGAACGGGTGAAGGGGGCCTACGCCTGGCGAACGATGCGACTGGCGGGCGTGCCGCTCACCTTCAACTCGGATCTGCCCGGCTCGGATCACGACATCTTCTACGGCCTGCACTCGGCCATCACGCGACGCGACAAGGAGCAGGAACCGGCCGGCGGCTGGCATCCCGAACAGCGGATGACGGCGGAAGAAGCGGTCCGCGGCTATACGATCTGGGCGGCGCGCTCGGCTTTCCTCGAGGGTGCCACGGGCACTCTGGAGCCTGGTCGCTGGGCGGATGTCACGGTCATGGACATCGATCCCTTCGTCGTCGGCCGCACGCAGCCGGGAGATCTGCTCGATGGCTCGATCGTGCTCACCGTCGTCGACGGCGAAGTCGTCTACGAGAGATAAGTTCTGGCGATGAAGAAGATACTGTTCCGCGCCGCGCTGGCGGGTGCCATCGTCCTGATCGCGGCGATCCTCGCACGCGCCTTTACTTATGAATCCAGGCAGATGGACGTCGAGCCGGCACCCGAGATCGCCATCGACACGACGGCCGTGGCCGAGCGGCTGGCGGGTGCGCTGCGCTTCGAGACGATCTCGCACCAGGACAGCGCCGCCTTCCCGGCGGAGGAATTCCTGCGCTTTCACACCCACCTCGAGGAGTCGTTTCCGAGGCTTCACGCCGCGCTGACGCGCGAAGTGGTGGGCGGCTATAGCCTGTTGTACCGCTGGGATGGGCGTGACCCCAGCCTGCGGCCGCTCCTGTTCATGGCGCACATGGACGTGGTTCCGGTCGAGCCGGGCACCGAGTCGGAATGGACCCATCCCGCTTTCGCCGGGCGCATCGCCGACGGATACGTGTGGGGACGGGGCGCGCTGGACGACAAGGGGACGCTCGTCACGCAACTCGAGGCGATCGAGATGCTGCTGGAGGGCAATTTTCAGCCGCAGCGGACGATCTACCTGGCGTTCGGTCACGACGAGGAAGTCGGGGGGATGCGTGGGGCGGCCGCCATCGCGGCGCTGCTGAAGCAGCGGGGGATCGAGCTCGAGTTCGTCCTTGACGAGGGCGGCATCGTCACCGACGCGGTCACCGCGGTCGAGGCTCCGGTGGCGCTGGTGGGAGTGGCGGAAAAGGGCTTCGTCAGCCTGCAGCTTTCCGTTCGAACCGAGGGCGGCCACTCGTCGATGCCGCCGCCCAAGACCGCGGTTGGCATCCTCGCCAGCGCGGTCCACAGGTTGGAGAGCCATCAGATGCCCGCGGCGATTCGCGGCGCGACGGCCGCCATGTTCGACTACCTGGGGCCGGAGATGTCGTTCACGCGAAGGGCCGTCTTCGCGAACCGTT
>JASFMO010000058.1:0-13020 GCA_050117535.1 Gemmatimonadales bacterium
GTCACCCAGCACGAGCCAACGCGCGGCGGCGTACGGTACCGACCGGCCGTCGACATAGTCGAGCTTCCGAGTGAGCTGCGGGTCGTGGCGGATGTCCCGGGTGCGAGCAAGGACGGCATCGACATCGACTTCGAGAAGGGTGTGCTGACGATTCACGCGAAGGTCGAGCCGCGCTCCAGCGGGGACGTGGACTACCTGCTGCGTGAGTACGGTGTGGGCGACTACCACCGCGTGTTCACGGTCAGCGAGAGTATCGACGCGTCCAAGATCAGCGCCGACTATGCGGACGGGATCTTGACGCTGCACCTGCCGAAGTCGGCGGCGGCGCAGCCGCGGAAGATCGAGGTACGCGGGAAGTGATAGGGGTTTTCCCCTGTCGGGGGAGGTGGACAAAGGTTAGTGCGAAAGCAGAGTCTTGAATAGCTGATTGCGTTTATAGATAGGTTAAGAGGAGGTAAGAGACATGTTAGCATTGGCAAACCTGCTTCCCTGGCGGAATAAGGTCAGTGACGCCGATGTCGAGCAGACGGGGTCGGCGCTGGCCCGGTTCCACTCGGAGATCGATGACATGTTCCAGCGGTTCTTCGACGACCCGCTGTGGGGTGGCTCGCGCCTGATTCCCGAGTCGCGGGTTTGGGCGGGCTCGTGGTCACCGTCGCTGGATGTCAGCGAAGGTGCGGATGAATTCGTGATCCGTGCCGAGGTCCCGGGCGTGGATCCTAGCGATTTCGAAGTCTCGGTCACGGGAGACGTGCTCTCGATCTCGGGCGAGAAGAAGGAGGAGTCGGAGGAGCGTCGGGGCAACGTCTACCGCTCAGAGCGTCGGTTTGGTTCTTTCCGTCGCAACGTGCGGCTTCCCGAAGGGGTCAATGCGGACAAGGTCGAGGCCGAGTACGACAAGGGCGTCGTGACGATCCGATTGGCCAAGGGAGAGAAAGCTGTGGGACGTCGGATCCCGGTGTCGCTGAAGAAATAGGAAACCTCAATAGCAGGTGGGAAGCGAAGCATGCGCCGCCCGGTACGGTGTGACCGGGCGGCGCTTCTGCTCCGGGTCCGGGATTAGCGCCGTCACGCGCGACCGGGAGGCCCCGCGCTTTGGCGTAAACCACAACCGGATGTGATCAGGTCGATGGTTTCGTCGCCGTTACGCTTGGCCAGCGCGGGCTAGTCGTACCAGCGGGACGTCTGTTCGCTAGTGACCGAGTCCGCCGCTTGGGCTGAGTCGGCCGGAGTGCTCAGGCTGTCGGCGGTCTCGACGTCGGTGCTGTCCGGCCTCATCTCCATGACCGCTCCCCCGGCAGGCTTGCCGACGCGTGTGATCTCCGGGTCGTTGAGGAACGGTTCGTAGCCGGAGACCGTCAGCGTGACGGTGTCACCCCGCTCGACCAGGAGATTGATCTCGTCGACTTTGCGCGTGAACGTGCCCAGGATGGCGCCCGCTGAGGTATTGATGGTCAGGAGCAGTCGATCGCCTTGTTGCTGTTTGGCGGTCACCGGGCCAGCTACCGACTGTTTCTTGCCACCCACGGCTTCGGGCAGCCGCTCACCCAGGAACGGGCGCGCGACGATCACGGCCGCGACCCCGAGGATGAATCCAACAGCGAAGATCAGAACACCGCGCCCCTTGCGCGGTAACTTTACAGCTTCCGTCATTTCGATACCTGTGTTGGCCGTGTCCGAGTTGGCCTTTCTCGCGCGAGGCGCTTCGTGCTCTCGCGTCTTCAGCAGCGGCGCTGCTCAGTCGCGCCGTAGGGTAATCTATTCACGCGGCGGGTGTCTGCGCGAGGTGTGCCCCCGCTGGTTCGGGATTGGAGTCGTGTCGGTATAGCGCTAATCGCCTCTGCGCACCGCTCGAGTCCGGGCACCGAGACGGGTTCAACGGGCAGCAGCCCGACCACACCGCATCGGTCGCTCGATCTCTATGACCTAGCAGATAAGGGGGCTCCGGCTGTGGCTGATTCCGTCTCGGGCGGCCGGCGAGCCACGAGCCAGATCCCGACGAACAAGCAGAGCGCGGCCACGCCCATGTTCGTGCTCAGACGTTCGCTGAAGATGACCCAGCTCGCGAAGCCCGTGACGAGCGGTTGGGCGTAGATGTAGACAGCCGTAGTCGTGGCGCGGACACGCCCGAGCGCGAACATGTTGAGCAGGTAGGCCAGGGTCGTTGGGAAGGCGATGATGTAGAGGAGAGAAAGCCAGGCCCCGCCGTTGCCAGGGTCGGCGATGAGCTTCTCGCCTGCAACGAAGTAAGGGAGATAGGGCAGGGCCAGTATGTAGACCCAGGCGATGACGACGAGGGGGCGGTATCGGCTCACGAGTTGCTTGGAGACCACCAAGTAGGTCGCGTAAGAGAGCCCATTCAAGGCCATCAGCAGGTTTCCGAATCCATGACCCCTGAGCGGGCCCTCGCCTTGTCCAGTCAGCAAGAGTACGGCTCCGACCATCGCGATCATGACGCCCGCACCCCGTAGGAAGCTGAGAGCTTCCTGTTTCAACGCCGCGGCGATGGCGAAGGTGAACACTGGGATGAGGGTCATCACCAGCCCTGCGTTCATCGGTGTCGAGCGCGCCAACCCGACCAGAAACAGCCCCTGGTTCAAGGCGACCCCCAGCAGGCCGCAAACGAGAAACCGCGGGAGATCGCGGCGCCTCGGCAGCGCTTCTCGACCGTGGGTCGCGAAGGCGAGGCCGCCGAGGATCACCGCGCCGCCGGCGATCCTCCAGCTTCCAACCCCGAGCGGCGAAAAGCCTCCCGGCAAGAAGGCGAGAGTGCCAAAGATGGGAAACAGGCCGAAGAACACCTGCACCGCGACGAGCGCGGCGTGTCCGGCGACGACGCGTTTGGCCATGCCCCGGTTCTCGTCGCGCGGGCTACGGCGCGCTGGGTCCGACCACGACCGCGTTCAGAAACAGTCGGTTGGCCCCTCGGCAGAAGGCCCGGTAGTTCGGGTCTTCCGCAAAGGCGATCACCCGGCCTCCGCCGACGCGCTCCTCGTAGGCGTAGACCGCGCCCGGCAGCCTTTCCATGCTCTCGCTCCAGAGGTGGCCCGCCAACTTCATATCGTCCGTGGCGTACAAGCCGACGCCGCGCTGACGTGATGAAGGCGGCCCTTCCGGCATTAAATAGATCCGACTCGATGTCACGAGAGCCGGCAGCTCCTTGATGTCGTATCCCGCCGTCAACCAATCGTGCTCGTCCAACGTCACGTTGAGGATCGCGCCGGGAACCGTGAAGCTATGCGCGTCTTCATTCTCCTCATCGTCGTACCACGACCGCAGACTGATCAGTTCGAGCTGTTCGCGTGCGAAGTCGACGGCCGGACCGATGGTGATCAGCGTCCCACCCTCGCGGACCCAGGTCTTGATCCGCTCGATGCCGCGCTCGCCTATCGCCTCGGCGAGGGCGGAACCGCTGGTCGCGGGCACGACCAACACATTGAAGCGATCGAGCGGGGTACTGGCGACCGATCCCACGCGCAACACCGTCACGGGTATCTCATATTGGCGGTCAAGCGTGTACCATGCCCAGCCGAAGGAGTACCCGAAGACGGGGCTTTCGCCGAGGATGGCGATCTGGGGGGCCCGAACCATGAACGTGGCGTCGCCTGAGCCGAGCGTCGGGAATCCGATCTCGGAGAACCCGGTATTGGTGCCGTCGAACCGGATACCGTACTTCTCGGCGATGGCCTGGACGGCCTCATGCACGCTCTCGTCGTTCTGCCCGATGCGAACGATGACCGTACCGCTCGAGTAATCGTGCCCCTCGATTCGGGTGGGCTCCTGCAGGAACGAAGCGCGGTAGCCTTGGGCCTTCAGGTGGTAGAGCGCGGCGACCGAGGCGGCTTGACCGCCGTCGATCAAGTAGGCGTAGCTCGGTCGGTCTGCAGGTAGCGAAGGACTTGCCTCCAGAGGCGCTTCCAGGCGCTGGACGGGAAGTGCTCCCCCGCTAGTGCTGCTGTACGCGCCCACGTTGAACAGCAGCGGCAACGACCAAGCCGTGATGTCGTAGAATCGAGCGCGCTCGGCGCGGTCAATCCGGGCGCGCGCTTCGCGCAAAAACTCCTCGGGTGTGGGGACATCCGGTTCGAGCAGCATGCGGACCAGTCGATAGTGTGGTTGCGCGGCCTCGATCACGAACGTCCCGGCGGGAAACTCGCGGCTGTCGACGCTCTGGCCGGCCCGGTCGAGCAGACCGCCCAGCCGGGTCGGCTCGCTCAGCCGGTCCACCTCGATGCCATTTCGCATCAGCATGTTGGCCAGCCCGGTGACATGCTGGGGATCACCCTCCGGTGGGATGAGATATCGGCGCGTGCCCTGTCGACCGGAGGCGATGTCGGCCCGAAGCGACTCGTAGTACTCGCTCAGCAGGTCTTCCCGGCGAGTGACGGACGTGCGCGCCGCGGTCCAGGCGGCGACGTACTGCTGCTCGAGAGCATCGGTGAGCGTGCGAACGCTGCGGTCCGGCCGCTCGAGGGCGAGTCCACGACTCGACCCCTGCTCGTAGAGCATCCCGACCGCGCCTTGGTAATCGCCCATCGATGTGGTGTAGCCGGGATAGAAGTAGTCGAAGGCCTCGCGCGTCATGTACTCGAAACCGGCCGAGTCGAAGGCGCTGGCGTAGGCCTCGCTGAAGATCTGGAACCAGCGCTTCGAGTGCTCGGGGAAGTACGGTGCGTACGGGTCGGTGCCCGGGTCGAAGAAGAACTCGGTATCGGAGCCCATCTCGTGCATGTCGATCACGACCTGCGGCCGCCAGGCGAGGATGGTGGGCAACCGGTAGTAGGTCTCGCGCTGCGTGTGGGCGTACCAATCGCGGTTCGTGTCGAAATAGTAATGGCCGGTGCGGAACTTGAGCGCCTGCCAACGGTCGAAGTCGTTGGTCCAGTCTTCTAGCTTCGCGTTCGGCTGATGACCGAGGTTCTCATGATTCAGATGGGCGAATGCATCGCGCCCATCCGGATTCAACATCGGGTCGATGAGAATGACCGCGTTGCGAAGCACCTCTAGGGTCGCTTCGTCATCCCTTGTGGTGAGATGTTCCAGCAGCTTCAGCACGCCCTCGGCCCCCGACAGCTCGAACCCGTGGATGGAACCGCCGTACCACAGGACCACGGGCTGCTCGGCCATGATCTGCGCGGCTTGCTCCGGCGAGGTAGTCCGCGGGTCGGCCAGTCGCCGGGCGGCTTGCTGGATCGCATCCAGCCGTGCGTGGTTCTGGGGAGCGGTCACGATCGCGACCAATAACCTCCGGCCTTCCCAGCTCTCACCCTGATCCAGCACGCGCACGCGATCGGAGGTCTCGGCCAGGGTCCGTAGATAGAGCATCGCTTCGTGGTGGACCGTGATTCGCTCGCCGAATTCGTGACCCGTGATCTCTGCGAAGCTGGGCGCTTGCGCGTGGGCCGTCGAAGCGAGCGGCATGCCGGCGCTCAGAGCGGCGATGGCGAGAACGAAGAGACGCTTTTTCATGTGCAGGCTCCGAGTTGAATGATCATGAGCACACGCCCAGCGGTCCGGCGCTTGATGGCCTACCAGTCGTTCAGCGTGTTGGGCTTGGTCGGGGTTCGGTCCAGCGATTCTAGGCTAAGGCCGACGGCGGCGCCAGACCGCCCGAACCGTTGACCGGGCTCTCGAGCCGTGGCCGCTGGCCCCGTTGCGATTTTGGCCGCCTTGGATAGCCTTGTTGGATTGTTCGCTTCCGATGATCGCTGGATGAACGGCCGAGCGGCTCGCGCACGCCACACAGAAACTGCGAGGGTAAGATGGTTTTCATACGAGTCACGCTCTGGTGCCTGGCTATTGGTCTGTTGGCCAGCTCGGACGCGTATGGCCAGGAGCCGGCGGTGCCGGCCGGGAGCGCGGCGGACCCGGCGGACGTCGAGTCGATCGACGCGATCATCGAGGCGGTCTACGACGTGATCTCGGGGCCGGCCGGCGCCCGTGACTGGGATCGCATGCGGTCGCTGTTCATCCCCGAGGCGCGGCTGATCGCCGTCGGAACCGGCGAAGATGGCTCTTTCAGCAAGCAAGTGATGAGCCTCGAGGACTATATCGAGCGGGCGGGGGCGTACTTCGAGCGGAACGGCTTCGTCGAACGGGAGCTGGCACGGCGAACCGAGCGGTTCGAGCAGGTCGCTCACGCGTTCAGCACTTACGAGTCGTTGCACGATGCCGGCGACCCGACGCCGTTCTCGCGTGGCATCAACAGCTTCCAGCTCATGCACGACGGAGAGAGGTGGTGGATCGTCACTATCTACTGGGAAGCGGAGACGGCCGAGAAACCGATCCCGGAGAAGTACTTACCGTAAGATGCATCGCATGCGTCGATAATTCAGGCGAAGGTGCGAAGCCTGAACCCCAACCATCAGGAGGAATTGTGCGAGGAAAGAGACTGACAGAAGTACTGACGATGGCAGCGGCTGCCGTGCTGTTCGCGGTTCCGGCCGCCGGCCAGGAGCTGCCGGCCGACAACGAGGCGGCTGTGGCGCGGCTGGACGCCTCGCCTCGGCATGGCGAGTGGGTGAAGTATGATGCTGGCAGCGGAGACTCTGTGACGGCCTGGGTCGTCTATCCCGAGCGCAGCGAGCCGGCGCCCGTCGTCGTGGTCATCCACGAGATCTACGGATTGACTGACTGGATACGTGGCGTGGCGGATCAGTTGGCGGCGGCGGGGTTCATCGCCATCGCTCCGGACATGTTGAGCGGCAAGGGGCCTGGCGGTGGGGGCACCGAGTCGGTCGATCGGCAAGGCGCCGTTCGCCTGGTGCGCGCACTCGACCGCGCCGAGGTCGTGAGGCGACTGAATGGCGCCGCGCATTACGGCATGGAGCTCCCGGCGGCGCAGGACGCGTTTGGGGTTGTCGGCTTCTGCTGGGGCGGTTCGACCAGTTTCGCCTACGCCACGGCGCAGGCGGACCTCGGGGCGGCGGTCGTTTACTATGGGAGTTCGCCCGCGGCCGAAGCGCTGGCGCGGATTGAGGCCCCGGTGTTGGGGCTGTATGGCGGTGACGATGAGCGCGTGAACGCGACGATCGCACCGGCGGAGCAAGAGATGGAGCGTCTGGGCAAGCGGTACGAGTATGAGATTTATGATGGGGCCGGTCATGGGTTCCTGCGCCAACAGAGCGGTCGCGAGGGCGCCAACATGCGGGCCACGGAGCAGGCTTGGCCGCGCATGCTCGCGTTCTTCCAGGCCGAATTGGGCAGCTAGACCGAGCCTGGGGGGAGATGGAGTCGTGGCGCCGTAGGCAGGGCGAGCCGGCGTTAATGATGGGGTCTGCGTGTGTCCGCGGGTCGTTCGGGTCACCTGGAGGCGACCTTCTCACGCGCCTCCACAAATAGCGTCGGCCTCGACTTCGATTAGCATTTCCGGCTCGATGAGGCGCTTGACCTCGACCATCGTCGTTGCTGGCGGGTGAGCACCGAAGAACTCGCGGTGCGCCCGCCCGTACTCCTCCCAGCGTGAGATGTCGGTGACAAACATGCGCGTCCGTACGATACAAGAGAGATCGGCGCCGAGGCTGGCGAGCGCCTCGGCGATGATCTCGAAGCAGCGCTTGGCCTGGGCATACGCATCGCCAGGCGCAACGACGGTCCCATCCTCGGCCACCGGCGCTGTCCCGGTCACGAATATCTGGTCCCCGGCGCGCAGAGCGCGGCAGTAGGCGACACGCCCCTCCCACGGCGCTCCCGAGAAAGCTCGCTGAAAACCCATCGCGTCCCTCTCGCGCACCACGCTACTGGGGAACCCAGATGTTCTTGGCGCTCACCATCAATGCCCCAGTGCCGAAGGCGAGCCGTGACGACGACTTGGTATAGAAGGTTAGGCCCTTGTAGCTGGTGATGTACTTGTAGCTGACTTTGCCGAAGATCTTCGAGGTGGCCATCACGACGATGGGTTCGTCGGCCCGGCCGACGATCTGTGAGAAGTCATTCGGCTCCATGCGAATGATGGCGCCCGAGGCCTTGATCGCTTGGGCGATTGCCGCTGCCGCTGCCGCGCCGCCGCTCATAGTGGCATCTCCTCTCTTTTTTCGGATGCTGCGCCGAGGACCGTGTGGGTGCAAATTGGGGGTGGCCATACTGTACAGCAAATGCGACGGACAAGGATGAGGCGAGGACAGTCAAGTAGGGCGGTTGCGCTGTTGTGGGTGGCCTCTACGCTAGCGGCGATCGGGTGCGGAGGAGAAGGGCAGCGGACGCTCACGCTGGGCATCCCGACAACCATCCAGGATTCCGGGCTGCTTGACGCGCTGCTGCCTCGGTTCGAGGCGAGCCAGCCGGGATATCGCCTGAGATATATCGCGGCCGGTAGCGGCGAGCTGCTGGCGCTGGGCGAGCGGGGCGATTTGGATGCGTTGCTGAGTCATTCACCGGCGGCCGAGGAGCGCTTCATGGAAGCCGGCTATGGGGTCAGCCGCCGCCGAGTGATGGAGAACGACTTCATTCTCGTGGGTCCCCCGGCGGATCCCGCCGGTCTGCGGGGGATGTCTGATGCCGCCGCCGCGCTCGGCCGCCTGGCGCAGGCTGGGGCACTCTTCCTGTCACGGGGAGATGATTCCGGCACGCACAGGAAGGAGCTGCAGCTGTGGGCGGAGGTCGGGCGTCGGCCGGGTGGAACTGGCTACCGGGAAGCCGGGGAAGGCATGGCGGCCGTGCTGCGGGGGGCCTCCGATCTCGGTGCCTACGCACTGTGCGACCGGGCCACCTTCATGAACTTGCGCGAGACCCTCGATCTGAGCGTGCTAGTCGAGGGCGATCCACGCCTCCGTAACGTCTACCACGTGCTCGTGACGTCAGAGGCGAGGGAAGCAAAGGCGGCCGAGGCGTTCGCCCGTTGGATCACCTCGGAAGGCGGCCAGGCAGCGATCGCGGCGTACGGCGTGGAGCGCTTCGGCACATCCCTTTTCCACCCGTCAGCCGAAGGGGTCGAGCCGTGAGCCGGTAACGAGAAGGCCGGTTGTCACGGACCGATCTTGCCCTGTTGGCTCGTGTCGATTTCGTCGCTCGTTCCCTCTTGAAAGAGGAAGGCCGCAACATTGCGGCGGAGGAACTCTCGGGCTTGGTCCGTCCGCACGTCGAGCGCGTAGTGGTTGATGAGCTGCATCTGGCGTTGAAGCCACTCGCCCCAACAGACGCGGCAGATCTGTTCCTGAATCCTAGCGCCCAGATCGTCCTTGAAGGGCGGCGCAGCGAGTTGGGGCCGCTTCTCGCCGCATCGGGTACACGAGAGATTGGACACGTGTTGGCGATCCTCCTGCTCTGGGCCCAAGCCCGGCTTCTATTCGTTCTGCGCGCGATATCTTATTATCGCCCGTGCGGGATAAGATTACGCTCATCGGAGGGCGATGTTCCCATGAGCGCTCGACCCCAGCTAACTCGAACGGCGTAGGATGGCAACGGTAGAGTTGCGGCGCGTGACCGTGGTGCTCAACCAGCCCCAGGATCCGGTGAACATTGGTGCCGTGGTCCGGGCGATGAAGAACATGGGCCTGGGCCGGCTTCACCTTGTCCAACCCGCGGATTTCGATCCTTACCGCATCGAAGGGGTCGCCCACACAGGCCTCGACGTCATCGAGTCGACCCAGATATTCGAGCGTCTGGAAGATGGCCTGACAGGGTCAAACCTGGTCATTGGCACCACGGCTCGCGGCCGCAGCGTCCGCCGCAACTATCGACGACCGCGCGAGGCGGCGCGCGAAATCTTGCAAACCGCCCACTCCGGACAGGACGTGGCGCTTCTGCTTGGCCGGGAGGACAGGGGCCTGAGCAACGCGGAGCTAGACCTCTGCGATCGGGTGGTCGTCATACCGACTCACCCGGATCATTCCAGCCTGAACCTGGCCCAGGCGTTCTTGGTGATCGCGTATGAAATCTGGTTGGCGGCTGAAGGCGAGGGGGCATTCAAGGAGCCGAGACGTCAAGCCTCGCGCGCGAGCCGCGACCTGCTCGAGGGGCTCTTCACGGAGATCGAGGCCTCGCTACGCGCCGTCGATTTTTTCAAGTCGCACACGGTCACGCCGATAATGCGGACGGTTCGCGAGGTGGCCGGGCGCGCGGATCTGGACGAGCGAGAGGTCATGCTGTTCAAGGCCATGGCGTACGAGGTTCGCAACTACATGAAGCGGCATGGGCTTGGTGAATAAGCGCAGCCCTGGCGTGTACGTTAGTCCGAAGGCCAGCGGCTGGAGAACGTTGTGGAGATCGCGCTGGTGGAAGAGCGGATAGAGGGCGAGCGGGCCCTGGTGGTGCGCGCCCGCTCCGGAGACAGGAACGCGTTCGGCGAGCTGGTGAATCGTCATATGCAGCGAGCCTACTACATCGCCTTGGGGCTCACCGGGTCGCACGAGGATGCGCTGGACCTATCTCAGGAGGCCTTCGCGCGGGCCTTTCGCGCCCGAGCTTCGCTCGACCCTGATCGTCCCTTCTATGCGTGGCTCTATCAGATCGTGCGGAGGCTCTGCTTCAACTTCCTTCGCGACCGAAGTACCCGCCGGCGTCGGTTGGACGAGGCGATTCCGTGGCTGATGCAGGAAGCCGGCGCGCGCGCATCACAGAGCGATCCAGCCAGGAGCGCGGAGAGAGCCGAACTACGGGCTCGGGTTCAGGCGGCGATCGAGATGCTTCCGGAGCGCGAGCGCGAGGTACTGGTGTTGAAAGAATTCGAGGGTCTGCGGTATCGCGAGATCGCGGAGCTGTTGGGCATCCCGATCGGGACCGTGATGTCGCGCCTGTACTACGCCCGCCGGAGGCTAGCCGAGCATTTGGGAGAGGTATTGTGAGCGAGCAGGGAACGACTCCTGGCGATGAGCGAGTCCGTCGACTGCTGATGAGCGGGCTGGACGGGGAGTTGAACGCGGTCGAACGTAAGGAGCTGGAACGTCTACTGGACGCCGATCCGAGATTGCGGGATGAGTGGAATCGGCTGTCCAAGGTCAAGGAGGTGACTCAGAGTATGGCTCTACGCAAGCCGCCGGATGAGGTTTGGGAAGACTACTGGGCGTCGGTCTACAGCCGGCTGGAGCGCGGCGTGGGCTGGATACTGGTGTCAGTCGGCGGGATCGTGCTGGTCTCGTACGGCGCGTGGCAGGGCGTGCAAGCGCTGATCGCCGATGTCGACATGCCGTGGTTCCTCAAGGGAGCCATCCTCGCGACCACCATTGGGCTGGTTGTGCTCTTCGTATCGGTGCTTCGAGAGAAGCTGTTCATCAGGGCCAGTGACCCCTACAAGGACATTCAGCGATGATCATCACGCCTGCAGCGGAAATAGCCGGGTACAAGGTAGTCAAGACGCTCGGTTTGGTGCGTGGCAACACGATCCGAGCTCGGAACGTGGCTCGCGATATTCTGGCGATCCTCAAGAACCTGGTCGGCGGCGAGATCGAGGAGTACACCAAGATGATGGCGGAGGCCCGCGATCAGGCGATTGATCGCATGCTGGCCGAGGCGCAGGGGCTAGGGGCGAACGCGATCACCGATGTGAGGTTCGCGACTTCCTACATGATGGGTGCGGCGTCGGAGATCTTGGCGTTCGGCAACGCAGTCGTCGTCGAGCCGGAGTAAAGAGGTGACCCCCCGAGATGCTGGGGCAGTCGGGAATGTCGAGCGTCGGCGGTGCTTTGGCTAGAAGTGTCCGGCTCGGGTTGGCAGCGGTCGTTATGATCGCGAACGGGGCCAGGGCTCAGGTGCCGGCGGAGGTCACCGGCCGACTCCTCTTCACACTCGGCGGTGCACCGGCGGGCTCGGAGTCGTATCGGCTCGCGCGTTTGCCGGGCGGCGCTATCCGGCTCGGTGGCGAAGTCGACTTGCGGGTGCCGAACCTGCACATCGCTCAGAGCGTGGACGTCGAGACGGACGACCGGCTTGCTTTCCGGACGGCTCGGGTCTTGGCGGTCGTGAACGACGACACCACCGAGGTCGTACTCGTGCGGGAAGGCAGTTTTGGCGTCCAGACCCGAACACAGGACGATTCCGCCGTGACGGCGCGCGTCGCCACACCCGAGGGTTCGATCCTGCTGACCAACAACGTTATCCACCATATCGTGCAGTTCGCCTGGCTGTTTGATGGCGGCGTCGACGAAACCCAGGCATTCGTGGCGTTCCCGCAGGTACCGGTGACTGTCGCGTGGCAGGAATCGGGCTCGGTCGTGCGGGAAGGGCAGCGCTTGGCTTATCGGAGATTCTACCTGAACATTGCCAACCGACTAGGCGCTTACGTGTGGCTCGCCGAGGACGGCACAGCGCTCAAGGTCTCCGTTCCGTTGCAGGCCTTCGAGGCGGTAAGCGAGGCGCACCAGGATTGGTTGCCGCTGTTGAACCTCGACGCGAGCCCGCGCGAAGAGTCGGCGCCGGCATCGCCGGACGTTTATGACGCCGAGGACGTGCAGTTCGCATCGGATAGTGTGAAGCTCGCCGGCACCCTGACACTGCCGCGCGGCGCCGGCCCTTGGCCGGCCGTTGTTCTGATTTCCGGCTCGGGACCGCAGGATCGGGATGAGAACACACCGGGTCCGGGCGGATTGAAGCTCGGGATCTTCCGCGCCATCGCGGATACGTTGACGCGCCGCGGCATCGCGGTGCTGCGATACGACGACCGTGGCGTCGGCGGTAGCGAAGGCAGCCTGGCCACCGCGGGTTTGAGCGATCTCGTGGCTGACGTGAGAGCGGCGGTTCGCTACCTGCGTGCGCGAGCCGAGATCGATGAGGCTCGGATCGCGCTGGTGGGCCACAGCGAGGGAGGGATCATCGCGCCGATCGTGGCGGCGGAGGATCCGAAGCTGGGCGGCATCGCACTCATGGCGGGCACGGCCACACCGCTGGACTCCGTTCTGGTGGAACAAGTCGTCGCTGCCGCTCGGGAGGCGGGCGGCGACTCGGCATCGCTGGCTCAATCGCGGCGGCTGGTCGAGAGGCTGTCGCAGGCCGTCCGCGACGGAGAAGATATCGAGGCGCTGGACCTACCACCCATGCTGGAGAGTCTGGGGAGTTCGAAGTGGCTGCGCGAGCATCTGCAACATGACC
>JASFMO010000059.1:0-12812 GCA_050117535.1 Gemmatimonadales bacterium
CGCCACTCCAGACGGTAAGCTCGCTTTCGTGGCCAACTACGCGTCGAACAGCCTGACCGTGGTAGACGTCGCGCGTCGCGAATCGGTCGGCATGATCGACCTCGGCGAACATTCGAGACCCCACGGAATCGTGATAAGCAAAGACGGCGCTGATGTTTGGGTCACGACTGAAGGGTCTCAACACCTGGTCCAGGTCGATGTGGCGACACGCAGCGTGAAGCGCGCTATCAGGACGGGCCAGCGCGTCACGCACATGGTCGTCTTGGTCGAAAGCCGTGGAAAGGCCTACACCGCGAACATCGGCTCCGGCAACGTCACGGCCATCGATATCAGCGACGGTCAGGTTGTCAAGCAGATAACGACTGGCGCCGGCGCCGAAGGCATTGCCGTCACGCCCGATGACCGCTTCGTGATCGTGACGAACCGCGAGGCCGGTACGATCTCCGTCATCGACGCCTCCAGCGATGAAGTCGTTCATACCATGGAGGTCGGTGGTTTCCCCATCCGGGTCGAAGTGACGCCCGATGGCGAGCGCGCCCTGATTAGCCAGGCAACGGCCCAGTCCCTGCTCGAAATCCACGTCGACGGTTGGACGGTTGGGCGTAAGCTCTCCGTCGGACAGATGCCCGTCGGCATCGAGATACGGAGCGACGGCAAGGTCGCCTACGTGGCGAACACGCGCGACGACATGTTGACCGTAGTGGACCTCGCTAGCTTCGAGGTGTTGGGCACCCTATCGGGTGGGGACGAGCCGGACGGCATGGCATGGGTCGGGAGCTGAGTTCCTGCCGGGCTGTCGGATTGGTGATGCTGGCCGCCGTAGCGGCCGCGTGCACCATCGAGCGCGGCGACGTGAGGACCCCGAGCGGAGAGCCACCCGAGGCTGACTCGATCGCCGTGCGTCTGGCGATGGAGGGCATCGCTCGTGCGTACGAGTCCGGTAACCTCACCGCCCTCGATTCCCTCTACCATGAAAGCTTGACGATCCTCGAGGAGGGGCGGGTCCGCTCGGGCCGGGCCGATTATCTGGCGGATGTCGTCATGCCACGGATCAGCTCGCTCGACGAGCGAGACTGCCGGTTCGATGAGATTCGGGTCAGACTGGCGGGCAGCACGGCCTGGGCGACGTACCGCTTCGTTCTGGGCGGAAGGCGCGACGGCGAATGGATCGAGATTCGACGTTTGGGGACGATGATACTCCGGAAGTTCCAAGGCCGCTGGCTGGTCGTGCACATGCACACATCGACTGTCCGTGACACTGTCGCGCGGTGATCCCCCAAACGCGGGATCAGGGTAGACAGGTGCAATGATGAGTGAGATGCGCGCACGAGAGGAACGGCGTCGCCAACGGTTGGTCTGCACCAACCCCCTGACGGGCCGCGAGATCGGCGACGTGCCCATCATGAGCGCGTCAGAGGTGGGTGGTCTGGTCAAGTCGGCGCGGGCCGCGCAGGCCCAGTGGTCTCAACAGTCCCTCAAGCAGCGAGCGCAAGCGCTGACCGCTCTGCGGCACACCTTGAGCGAATCCGCGGACGCCGTCGCCGACGTGATCCGGAGTGAGACGGGCAAGGTGGCCGGCGAGGCGCTGTTCGAGGTGGCCATAGCGTGCGACCAGGTCGATTACCTCGCGCGCAAAGTACCGTCGCTCCTTCTGGCTCGTCAGGCGTCCAGCGGGTGGCTGACCCACCGCCGAGCGCGCGTGGCCTATGAACCGTACGGTGTCATCGGCGCCATCACGCCGTGGAACTATCCATTCGCGATCAGCGTCAGCGTGGTCGGCGCCGCCGTGGCCGGTGGAAACAGCGTGGTGCTCAAGCCGTCGGAGTACACCCAGATGACCGGTCAGCTCATCGGCGAGCTGTTCACGGGCGCCACCGGCTTGAACGAACTGGTCGCCGTCGCCACGGGTGACGGCAACACCGGCGCGGCATTGGTCCGTTCGGGTGTGGACAAGATCGCGTTCACGGGCTCGACGGCGACGGGGAAGAAGATCATGGCGGCGGCGGCGGAATCCCTCACCCCCATCGTGCTCGAGCTTGGCGGCAAGGACGCCATGATCGTGTGCGCCGATGCCGATCTCCAGCGAGCGGCTCGTGGAGCGGTGTGGGGCGCGTTCTACGGCTGCGGCCAGGTTTGTATGTCCGTCGAGCGAGCCTATGTCGTTGACTCGATCTACGACGATTTCGTCAAGGCCGTAGTAGCTGAAGCCCGGCGGGTGCGTACGAGTGATGAGCCGGAAGCGATGATTGGCTCGCTCATCGCTCCCTTCCAGTTGGAACGAGTCCACCGGCATGTGCAGGACGCCCAGGCGCGCGGGGCTCGAGTCCTGCTCGGTGGGCGCCCGATCAATGTGCCGGGCTACTTTTACGAGCCGACCGTCATCGTCGACGTCAATCACGATATGGAGTTGATGCGCGACGAGACCTTCGGTCCCGTCCTTCCAATCATGCGCGTCGCGGACGAGCGGGAGGCGGTGCGATTGGCCAACGACAGCTCGTACGGTCTCGACGCCAGCGTCTGGAGCCGCGACACGGCCAAGGCCCGAAGCTTGGCACGGCAGCTGGAAGTCGGTACGGTGCTGATCAATGATCATTTGATCAACTACGCCATGTCTGACCTACCCTTCGGTGGCGCGCGACAAAGTGGGTTCGGCCGTGTCCACGGCTTGGAAGGTCTGCGCGAGTTCGTTCGTCCCAAAGCGTGGGTCGAGGACCGCCTGGCGATGAGGCGCGAACCGTACTGGTTCGAAGAGGGGGGCAGCGGTCAGGAAATGGCAAAGGCCCTCATAACCTTCCGGCACGCTCGCCGACCGCTGAAACGGCTGAGCGGTGCTCTGCAAATGATGCGTGGCATGCGGCGATGACGGACAGGGGCAAGGGGGGAGAGAAGCTGGCCGCGCAGCTCGACGGCATCCTCGCGTGCGTACACTGTGGTTTCTGTCTACCGGCGTGCCCGACCTACGAACTGTTGGGCAACGAGAACGATTCGCCGCGCGGACGGCTCTACTTGATGCGCGCCGTGGCCGAGGGTCGACTCGACGTCGCGAACCCATCGTTCGGCTTCCACATCGACCAGTGTCTGGGGTGTCGCGCCTGCGAGCCGGTGTGCCCGTCCGGCGTGCGCTACGGTACCCTGCTCGAGCACACGCGAGAGGCTCAGACCGGCACGGGTGGCACTCGGGCACGCTTGTCGCGCCTGGTTCTGCGAGGACTGTTCGCCAACCGCTGGCTGCTGAATCTCGCCTGGGCGATGCTGCGCGCGCTACGGGCCACACGGTTGCCGCTCCTCATCGCGCGCGTGGGGCGCCGCGGCGTCACACCCGGAAGCTTCCGGTTTGGCATGGCCATGCTGGCCGCGACCGCGCCGAGTCGGGTGCGGGGCCCGAAGGGCGGTTCCGGGGAGGCATCAGCGACATCGAAGTCGCCTCCCGCCAATCGCGGCACGAGTCCGGCCACGAGCACCGAGACCGTGGCCCTGCTGGAAGGGTGTGTCATGGCCGGGCTGTATGGACACGTGAATCGGGCGACGGAACGGCTGGTGCGCGCCCGCGGGGCGAGGACTACCGCCTTACCCCCCGGCTTTTGCTGCGGGGCCCTGCACGCCCATTCCGGAGAGTTGGGCCAGGCACGCGAGCTGGCGCGCCGCATGATCGCGCTGTTCGAGATCAGTCAGGCTGACGTCCTGCTGACCAACTCCGCCGGTTGCGGCGCCGCACTCAAAGACTATCCCGAGTGGTTACGCGATGACCCGGCGTTCGCTGAAAGGGCCGAGCGACTGGCGAGCGCGGTGAAAGATGCCAGCGAGTGGCTCGTGGAACGGAAGGGGAGCGGCTATCGACCTCTGACCGCTAGGATCGGGTATGACGCGCCCTGCCACCTCGAGCACGCCCAGGGTATCAAGGAACCGCCCCTGCAGCTCCTCGCCCAAATACCGGGTCTCGAGGTCGTCCCGCTCCCACACTCCGACCGCTGTTGCGGTGCGGCAGGGATCTACGGCTTGTTGCGCCGCAAGCTGTCCGATGGGCTGGTGCGGCGAAAGTTGTCCGAAGCGGAGGAGGTCGGCGTGGACATCGTGGCGACGGGCAATCCGGGCTGTCTGATGCAGATCGGTGCCGGCGCGCTCGTGCATCGACGCAAGCTTCGGGTCGTTCACCCCCTCGAGTTGCTCGAACCCGATTCGGATGCGTGATTGCCGGCGTGGCCGCGGGCGCAACGCCACGCTTCTCATAATCCGTAGCCCGTGGCCTAGGCAGATCGAGGTGCCGAGATGGAGGACCTAGTGCCCGAAGCGGCGGGCAGGCATTGGCGAAAACGGCTGCGCGAGATCATTTTCGAGGCCGAGACACCCGGCGGCAAAGCGTTCGACATGGCGCTGTTGTTGGCCATCCTGCTCAGCGTCACCGCTGTGCTGCTCGAGAGCGTTGCCGGGATCCGGGCGCGCTACGGCGCCGAGTTGCGAGCCGTCGAGTGGTTCTTCACCATCCTGTTCACCGTCGAATACGTGCTACGATTGGCCTGTGTCGGCAAGCCGATGCGCTATGCGCTCAGTTTCTTCGGCGTCGTCGACTTCCTGGCCATCGTCCCGACCTACCTTAGCGTGCTGCTGCCGGGCGCTCAGTCGCTCATCGTGATTCGAGCCCTCAGGCTGCTGCGTGTATTTCGGGTGATGAAGCTCGTGCACTTTGTGGGCGAGGCGCGCATGCTGCGGGCCGCTCTGCACGCCAGCCGTCGCAAGATCGTCGTATTCCTTGGTACCGTGCTGACCCTGGTGTTGATCATCGGCGCTCTGATGTACCTCATCGAGGGCGAGCGGCACGGGTTTACCAACATCCCGCAGAGCATCTACTGGACGATCGTCACGATGACCACCGTCGGATACGGGGACATAGCGCCGGCTACGGTCCTGGGGCGCGTGCTGGCCTCGGTCGTGATGATTCTCGGTTACGGAATCATCGCCGTGCCTACGGGCATCGTGACCGTCGAAATGGCCAGCGCGCGGAAACAGCCGCTGAGCACCCGCGCCTGTGGTGAGTGCATGGCCGAAGGTCACGACTCGGACGCCGTCCACTGCAAGTACTGCGGGGCCAGGCTGTAACCGCGGGCTTGATCCCGGGACCGCGCCGCCGTCGTCCGCCGATACGCTTGCCCATGACGGAGCAAGAGATGAAGCCGAAATACGTGCCTCTGTCCGATTATCGCGAGTACCCCGTCGACGAGATGCGCCGCAGAGCCAGCGATTTCCGCGCCGAACTGGGACGCCGGCGCACGGTCCGCCAGTTCTCCGCCAGAAGCGTCCCGCGAGAGATCATCGAGGAATGCCTGCGCACCGCGGGGACGGCACCCAGTGGCGCGAACCGGCAGCCCTGGCATTTCGTCGTCGTCTCCAACTCCGACGTGAAGCGGCGGATCCGAGAGGCGGCCGAGCACGAGGAGCGGGGGTTCTACGGTGGACGTGCACCCCAGGATTGGCTCGAGGCGCTCGCTCCGCTGGGGACCGATCAGCACAAGCCGTTTATCGAGACTGCGCCGTATCTGATCGCCATCTTCGCCCAGAGCTACGCCATCTCGAGCGCCGGCGAGAAGATCAAGCATTACTACGTGCAGGAATCGGTCGGCATCGCCACGGGACTTCTCATCACTGCCCTCCACCATGCCGGGCTCGCGTCATTGACGCACACCCCCAGCCCCATGCGGTTCTTGAACGAGATACTGGAGCGCCCCGACAACGAGAGGCCGTTCCTGCTGTTGGTGGTGGGGTATCCGACCGAAGATGCCGTCGTTCCCGATATCGAACGTAAGTCCCTGAGGGAATTCACCACCTTCGTTGATTGAGGTTCACACCATCCTTCAAGGTACGCGAGACTCCTCATGAACGAACAAGTCGCACCGCTCTGGGAAATCCTGGCGCTCAACACGCGCCTGTTCCGCAATAGCTTGGCCGACGTGGACGACGAAGCGGCGCAGAGTCGGCCCGGGTCCGGCACCAACAACATGACCTTCATCGCCGTCCACCTTCTCGATGCACGGGCTTGGTTGGCCAGATATCTCGGGCTCGAGTACCATCACCCCTTCGAGGCGGAGCTGGCCAGCGTGAGCTCGGTCGACGAGGTGGAGCGGTTCCCGCCGCTCGAATCGATCATCACCGCTTGGGACGAGGTGTCGGCGCGGCTGGGGGAGCATCTCCGCTCCGTCGCCGATGAGGACATCGGGCGCGAGTCCGAACTGGAGTTCCCGGTCGGAGATCGATCGGTGCTGGGTGGGATGGCGTTCCTGCTACAGCACGAATCGTTTCACATCGGTCAACTGGCGCTGCTTCGCCGAATTCTCGGGTTCAGTCCGATGAGCTACACGGAAAGCGATACGACCTAGCGGGGAAGCCGTTCCGGCATGTCCGCGACCACGTAGGCCATCACCGCCAACGCGGCGACGCACTCCGCCATCTCCCGCGGGTCCAGCTTGTCGATCGTGTCGGCGTCGGTGTGGTGATACCAGAAATACTTCTCGCCGTCGACGCGCAGACCCATTCCTGGCACACCTTCCTTCATGATCGGACCGATATCGGCCCCGCCACCCCCGCGACTGATCGCGTCCGCTCCGATCGGGCGGAGTAGCGTCCCAATCTCCTTGATCCTGCGGTAGGCATCGGCCGAACCGGTGAAACCGAAGCCGAGCGGCTTGAAGACGCCGGCGTCGGACTCGATGGCCAGGACGTGGTCGCCGAGTTCCGCGGCATGAGCGTCCCGGTACGCATAGGCGCCGCGCAGGCCGTTCTCCTCGTTCGTCCAGAGGACGACTCGCACCGTACGACGCGGACGTAGACCGAGCGCGTGCATTAGCCGCACCGCCTCCCAAGCGGCGACGCTGCCGCCGCCGTCGTCCATCGCGCCCTGACCCACATCCCAGGAGTCGATGTGACCGCCCAGAACCACGACCTCCTCCGGACGCTGGGAGCCGACGATTTCGGCCACCACGTTCCGCGAGAGTACATCCGGCAGTCGACGCGCCTCCATCTTCAGCGTCACCTCGATCCGCTCGCCGCGCGCCTGCATGCGCTGCAGCATGTCCGCGTCCTCGACGGTAATCGCCGCGTGCGGGATCTCCGGCACGCTCGGATCGTACCGCATCTGACCCGTGTGCGGCGTCCGCATCGAGAATGGGGTCACCGACCGGATCAGGCTGGCCACGGCGCCCGCCCTGGCCGCCGCCACAGCGCCGACGACCCTGTAGGTCACCGTCTGCCCGTAGCTCGTGAACGGCGCGTTCAACAGTACGATCTTGCCCCGGGCCTGGTCTGCTCGCAGGGCCAGCTCGTCGAAACTGCTCACGACCAGGACCTCCCCCCGGATCCCCTCCGGCGGTGTGCCGACGCTTCCGCCCAGGCCGAGCATCGGGAGCTTCATACGACGCGGGGACACTAGCTCCAAAGACTCCTCGCCGCGCACCCAGTGCGGAACGAGCACCGGCTCGCCGCGCACATTCTCCAGGCCGTCCTTCTCCATCTCCGCCATGATCCAATCGAGCGCCCGTTCCAAGCTCTCCGAGCCGCTGAAACGGTGACCAAATCGGTCCACCAGCTCGGTGAGCCGCTCATAGGCGAAGTTGTCGGATAGCGCCGCCTCGATCAGGCGATTCGCCGCCTCGGCATACGCCCGGGCGGTCGGTTCGGCCGGCTTCGGCGGTTGAGCCTGGGTCGCGCTGGCCGCGGAAGTGAGGGCGAACGCCGTAAGACAAATCACAGTGCTGAAGAGCCGCTGCATCGGTCTTTCCTGTCTGCGGGTTGTGACACGGAACTGCGGAGTATGCATTCGAGGCGACGAAATGGCAAGAAATGCGCGGGCCGGCTGGCCACCCGGCCGCCTCCGGTTGATCGCGTGCCGACGTGCGTGCTAGTAGTTTACTTAGACCAGGTTGGTAAAAAGGCCTTTCCTTTTCGCCCACAAGGGTACAGCGATTCTTAGGGGATGAGACGATGAGCGTGCGGGCAGCAGCTTTCCGTTGGTTGGCGATCACCGGACTGGGCGTCGGATTGAATCTCGCGGTGCCGGGTTTGACGACCGCGCAGGAGGAGGCTGGAGCGCTTTTCCGGCAGGCCGAGCGGGCCATGGCCGCGGCGCGGGACGCCCGTGCCGACCTCCTCGCGCCGCGCACCTTCGCGGACGGGATGCGACGCTACGGGGAGGCGGAGCGAGATCGCGAGCGAGGGAGAAAGCCGGAGGACGTGGAGAGGAAGCTGCAATCCGCGGCGCAGTATTTCGAGCAGGCCATCGAGCTGGCCCAACTGGCCTACCCGATTCTCGCTGGGGCGCTGGAGGCGCGTGACGATGCGGAGGCCGCCGAAGCACCGAGCGTCGTCGCCGAGGCGTGGCGACGGGGCGAGGAACGGTTCGAGCAAGCGGCTCGCCAGATGGAGGGCGGCGATGTCGGCGATGCCCGGCGTGATGCGGAGGAAGCCGAGTCGCTGTTTCGTCAGGCCGAGCTCGAGGCGATCAAAGCCACGTACCTGCAAGACACCTGGGATCTGTTGGCGCGAGCCCGCGACAGCAAAGTCGATGAGCGGGCGCCGCGCACATTCGCCCGCGCCGACGAGCTGGTTCGCGAAGCGGAGGCCCTTCTGGGTCAGAGCCGCTACGATACCGACCAGCCGCGCGCGCTGGCGCGAGAGGCGAAGCGCGAAGCCGAACACGCCATTTACCTGGCCACCATCGTCGGCAACGTCGAGGAGGAAGAAGAAACGTTCGAGGATGTGATGCTTGCCGCCGAGGACGAGCTGCGCAGGATCGCGGCGACGATGAACCTATCGCCGGCCTTTGAGGCGGGTCTGAGTGAGACGACCGAGGCGATCGTATGGCAGTCCGAAAGCTACCAGGACGACATCCGCAGGTTGGAGCGACAACTGGCCGACCGCGAGGAGGAGCTCGCAGGATTGCAGGCGCGGATCGTCGAGTTGGAGGAACAGCTGGGAGGGCTGGCGGAGGAGAGGACGGCGCTGGTCCGACGTATGGAGGAGCAGGCGCGGTTGCGCCAGAAGTTCGCGACGGTCGAGCGGATGTTCTCGCGCGAAGAGGCGCGCGTTGTGCGAGAGGGCAGCGATGTGATCATCCGGCTACTCGGATTGACGTTCCCCGTCGGTGAGTCGATCATCGATCCGCAGTACCACGATATTCTGAACGAAGTACTGCGCGCCATTCAAGAGTTCCCGGGCTCTCGCGTGACGGTCGAAGGTCACACCGATTCATTCGGCAGCGCTCCGCGAAACCAGACTCTCTCACAGGAGCGGGCCGACGCGGTGGCGCGATATATCCTGGACTCGATGCGCATGGATGCTTCCCTGATCGACGCCATCGGCTATGGAGAAGCCCGTCCCATCGCCACGAATGATACGCGCGAAGGGCGGGCGCAGAACCGACGAATCGAAGTCATCATCCACACCAATATCGGGATGGGCTACTGACGTCGATTGTGACGGATGGCAGTGAACTGGTGGGCACTCGCTAGCAGAGCGGATTGAAGCTCGATGGCGGATTCGTGGTCGGGTTCGCGTCCGTTCGTGGGACGGAGAGAGATCCGCGGTAGGCTGGTCCGGGAAGTGGACGCTGTGATACGGGGGAGCGGACGGGCGGTGTTTCTGCTGGGTCCCGCGGGTGGCGGCCAGACCGCCTGTATCAGCGTCTTTCAAGAGGAAGCGTTCCGGCGACGCGAGGCCCTCAAAGCCCAGTACGTGGACTGCGCTATCTCAGGGGCGGAGACGTGGGCCGAACTGGCCGAGGTCTTCACCCGCGGCCATCGTATCAAGCGCTCCGCCCGGAAAGTGGCGGTCGACTGGTTGGAGTCCATCCCCATCGTTGGGAAGAGCCTGCAAGCGGTAGTCAGAACGGTCGTCGCGTTGCGCACCGGGCGCGTCGAGACGAGTCTGTCACCTACTAGACATCTGACTTCATCTCAATCGGCAATCGCTGCCGTTCGCCTGCTGCTCGAGTACGAGCCGCGCGAGCCGAGACTGGTGATCATGGATAGCCTCGACCGTGGAGACTCGGAGGATCTGGCCGGCGCCGCCGCCTTGATACGTCGTCTGCCTGAGACGCGGACGCTGTTCTTGGCGGCGGTGAGAACCGAGGAGGGTCGGCCCCCTAGGCCGATCGCTGATCTGATTCTCGAGGCGGAGCGATTGGGACGCGGCACTCGTGTCGAGCTTCCCCCGCTGTCGATGCCGGACATCGGCGAGTCGGTCGGCAAGGCCACGGGCGGCATCGTGCCAATCGAGTGGCTCGCGTGGCTCGCCAGCGAGACGGCGGGCAATCCCGCCAACCTCTGGTCGCTACTCGGCTCGCTCGAGGAGGATGGCCTGCTGCGGAAATCGGGACGGAGTTGGGCGTGGAGAGGCTCGCCGCCAGAGCGCGCGCGGCCGCAAGCCACCGCGCCGAACCTCGATCGCCCGCTCACGGAACAGGAGCGGTGCTTGCTGGGTCTGGCGGCGCTCGAAGGTCGCTTATTCCACTCGACCGTAGTAGCCCAGCTGGCCGGAATGGCCGAGTTGGATGTCGAAGATCAACTGTCCTCGCTGTGCCGGCTGGGTATCATCGAGTACCGCGACGCCCCGACACGCGCGGGTGAAGTGACCAGCCGCTATGCCTTTCGCGACGTGGCGGCCATGGAATTCTGCCGCGGCGGCGTTCCCGATGTTCAACGCGATCGATACCTGGCGCGTCTGGCAGAGCTGCGAGCTCGTCTCGGTCTGTGATTGCTGGCCTGCTTCTTGAGAGTCGTAATCGTTGTTTCCGGTTAACATCAAGACCAGCCCGGGTCTTGGCCGGGTGGTTCGTCCGGAAGTACGGCTGACAATAGGCACGGCCCCCGGTCGAGTGGCTTGGCGATGTGCTCGAAATGTCAGCCATCGGGCAGGATCGGCGTGGCGTCGCCGCAAAAGGTGGTGCATCGCTGCCCCATAGCCAGCGCCCCACCGGGGCTACGCGGGCAGCGGGGAGCGAGGCGCTACGGCCGAGCATACGGGGCTGGCTGAGGAAGCGTCGGGTCGCAACCTGGGAATATCCAGTGCCCGGATGAGATGAGGAGGTCAAGATGATCAGGTTTGCTCCCGCCACGGCGTCGACGGTTCGCGTGCTCGCCACGGCGGCGGCATTAGCGCTGGTGGTATTAGTCACCAAGGCTTGTGATCGGCCGCTAACGGACGTGCCGTCCGAGTCCGAAACCATCGGAAGTCAGTCGGGCTCGTCGGCCAAGGCGCCCTGTACGGCCCCGTGCGTGGTCGTCGAGGTCGTCAAACGCGGAGGCGGTGGGGGAAAGCTCCCCGAAGATCCGCACGTCGTGACGCTTGTTCAGGGTGGGCCACACGGTATCGGGCCGTTCCCCTGCGAATCGGGGCACACCTGCACGGAGGGGGATAGGACCAACCCGCTGGTTCGCGAGATCGATACGTCGACCGGCGTGGCGGTGTTCGGCCCGGAAACGGGGCACGATCTCCTGACCGGGGCAGGTTACTGCGCGTTCGTGAGACCGTTGGTATCGACCGACGATGTCTTCGGCGCGGTGGATGACGCGGGTCGGCCGACCTTCATCTATCCGGCCCCGGTTCCGCCGAGCGCCGTTCCCGCTCGGGCCGGCGGCGCGGTGACCAAGTCCGAGAAGAAAGATCTGCCTCTGACCAAGCAGTCCATCGTCGAGCAGTGCATCAAGATGACGGACGGTGCGCCGTTCACCGTGGGGGCCGACGATGTGGTGAAGGTGACGCTCACGCTGAAGCCCTTCAGTACGGATCGCGTGGCGTGCGTGTACTACGATGGCAGCGAATCCGCCCCGGTGCAGGGCGGTCGTATCTGTCCGGCCTGGACGATGATCGCACTCGGCACCGACTTGGATGGTGAGACGCCACTGGCCATTAATTGGCTGACCGAAGATCAACGGCGAGCACTGAATGCGGGTGTCCGTTTGGGGCTTCTCGTCTCTGCCGCGAGCGAGAATGTCAGCCAGCTGTCCGGACTGACGCCGAATGAAACCCACTACGTGGAAGTGGCCTCCCAGGTCCCCTTCACTCGGCAGCAGACGACCGCTTCGCTCAAGGGCATCGAGTCTCCTGGCCGGGGCCAGACAAGCCCCGTCATTCCGGCTCCCGTTGATCCCCTTGTCTGTCAGGTCAACACCGAGCGCGATCCCTACGGCGAGGTGACCGCGGGCATCGATTTTGGGGACGTGAACCACGGGCACTTCGCGGTTACCCCATTGAGTTCGGCTCTGTTCGTGGCCGATCGTGAGCGAGCGACGATCTTCTACAACTACCGCGTGGCCGATGTTGGCTCGTCACAGCTTGTGACAGCGAGGTTCAGGCTCAAGCCCAATCCCTTCTTCTTGATTGAGCAACCGGATGGCTACCCGGAGACTCTGAGCTTCCAGGTTACGTACGATTTCTCGTCATGTCCGGCGACCGAGGACCCGCTGGTCCCCGTGTCACAGTCGGGACCGGGCTCTGACGCCGTGAACATCATTGTCGAGTGCCGCCCGGACGGTGACGAGGTACGCGTGACTTGGTCCATCGAGGTGCCAAAGACTCGAGTTCTGTCGTTTGGCTTCCAGGCTTTGCAGGATGTAGTTCCAGACCCGTCACGCGACAATGACGAGAGTGCCCGCGTCGAAACGCCTTTCCCGGTGGGCGACGATGGCATCTACGGTATCGGTGAGACGTTTCCAGACGATTGCCCGCTGCCGAGCAGCACCATAGGTGGCGGCACCAACGACCCGAAGTGGCTTAATCCGATCGGTTGACGCCTGCGGGGGGGGGGCCCCGCGGCACGGCGGGGCCCC
>JASFMO010000060.1:0-12790 GCA_050117535.1 Gemmatimonadales bacterium
GGCCTGCCGGTGGAGGTGCAGCTCTGACCTCGCTTGGCGGCCGAGGAGAGTATCCGACGGCCTGTGTCGACAATTCCCGTAACGAGAGGTCGGGGTGTCCAGCGGCTCAGATCCAGACTTGATCAAGTTCCTCGGCACGGCGGGGGCGCGCTTCGTCGTGGCGCGGCAGTTAAGGTCGTCGGCGGGGACCTTCATTCGGCTTGATGGTGCGAACATCGTACTGGACCCCGGCCCGGGCACATTGGTTCGGCTCGCGAAAGCGAAGCCGGCCATTGACGTGACCAAGCTGGATGCGGTCATTCTTTCCCACCTGCACATCGATCATACCAACGATGCCAACGTGCTCATCGACGCGATGACGTCGGGCGGCTTGAATCGGCGGGGAGCGCTGTTCGCCCCGGCGTCGTGTCTCGAGGGTGACGGCGCCGTAGTGCTGAAGTACCTGCGAGGCTATCTGGATACGATCGAGGTTCTGCGAGCCGAGAAGACTTGCAGCGTCGGCGGCCTGTCGTTCACAACGTCGGTAGCGCACGACCACGGTGCCGAGACGTATGGGGTCAATTTTTATCGGCGCGGGCAAACGATCTCCTTCCTCGTCGACACCCGGTACTTCCCGGAATTGCAAGAGAGTTACGCCGACGCCGATATCCTGGTCATGAATGTCGTTCGGCTCGCGCCGCACGCGAGCGGCGACGTCATGCATCTGTGTGTGGACGACGCGAGGGAGATACTGCAACACGTGAAGCCGCGAATCGGCGTGCTCACCCACTTCGGCATGACCATGCTTCGAGCGAAGCCGTGGCTGGTAGCGCAAAGACTGTCGGAGGAACTCGGCCTCGATGTTCGCGCCGCCAGCGACGGGATGACCCTCGAGCTGGACTAACGTCGTTGGCCGTCACCCTCCGCCGCTTCCATCGCCCCCCTCCTCAACGTCTTATCTCCTCCACCGTCATCCTCATCGCTATCGTCCATCGTCGGCGAGTCCCCCAGCGCGGAGTCTCCCGCCACGATCCTCCCAGCAGGGCTCGAGTCGATCACCGGGGGTTGGCCGCCCAATGTAGCTGACCCGTGGGATCGGCCGCGCGAATCAGGAACGCCCAACCGCCATCGAGGTCGGCGACCTTTAACAGCACCCGATTCCATCCCGCGCGCAGCCGGACGGGGATCTCGAGCTCGTCCGCGACCGAGATGTGGCGGCCCTGGCGCTCTGAGACGCGCTGTCCGCCCACCCAAAGCACGTGTGCGTCGTCGGCGCCCAGCAGGAGGAGCGCCTCCCGCTCGTCGGGCGAGTAGAGGAACGATTGGGCATAGGCTGCCACCCAGTCGTTGGGCTCGAAGTAGGTGTTGAGCCGAACGCGGCCATCTCGACCGGCTGTGGCAGCTCGCCAACTCACCTCCGCGCCATCGATTCCGGTGTAGCTGAGGGCCAGGTCCGGTTCACGCTCCGGGCCGTAGACGCTGTCGATGGCGGGACTGTGCTCGGTGCCTAGCCGCTGAGGGTTCGGGAACGGTCCGACCATGTGCCAATCCTCGGCCCAGCGTCGGATCGGCGTCGCCCGCACGGCGGCCGGTACAAGGTCTCCCTTCCCCGTCACCCGGATTTGGATGGGTCGCGTTGCCGCCAGCGTATCGATCACGACGGCCGGTAGGATGGTCTTAGGCTCCGCGATCTGCAGCGAAACGGTGCGGCGCGGACCGGCTTCGACTTGGTACACGGCGCTGCCGCGACCCGGGCCTCCTACGGGGTAGACGCTCAGCTCGTAGCGGTCGGCCCGGGTGATCGGCAGGGTCAGTATCGTTCCGTCCAGCCGCCGCTCCACGGCGAGCGACTCGGCCGGGACGGCGCCAGGCGGGATCTTCACTGCCAGAGTCCGCCGGTCGTCGGGAGGTGGGAGCCTCGGCAGGTCGGTGTGTGGTTCAACCTGGTACCAATAAGCCACCGTGGCGTAGTCGGCGACCTCCCCGTTTGCGTGTCCGTGCTCCAGTTCGATACGGATCGATTCGCTGAAGGAGATCGGGTCCGGGATGTGCCAACGGTAGGCCGCGATCCGCGCCAGGCTGTCGTCCTTCACAACCAGGCCGTGGTAAGGTGCGGTAAAGGGTCCCTGATCGAAGTACCAGCCTCCATTGAAGTAGTCTTCGGTGCCGGTGCCCTGCCCGCGAAACTCGCCGTCGATCGTGAAGATCTCGTCACCTTCCAGAAACCAGAGGCGTCCGGCGTGTGATTCCGCATTCAGGGAAGTGCCGACGAAATAGCCGCGGCCGTGGGCGTCGAGCACCAGGTGCGGCTCGGGGATCGTCGTGCGCGAATCGCGATTCCACCAAGCGTGAAAGGTGGCCACTTCGGCTGGAAGGGCGTTCACCTTTTCCAGGTCTATGTTGAAGTAGAAAGCGTCAATGCTCTGGCCGGTGCCGTTCTCCGCGACAATCCGGGCCCGCTTTCGGAAAGGCATCGGCAGATAGACGTAGAAGCCACCACTCGATACGCCCATCGGCAAAGCGGCGTAGTGGCGGCGGTCGAAACCGTTGCCGAAGAAGTCGCCGAGCGGCGCCAAGACCGACGGCGTCGTCTCGTCGTCCCAATACATCTTCAGCGCAATACGTCGCAGGTAGTGTGGGTCGCGGCTCGACACCGTGATCCAGATGTGGCGGACAATGCCCGGACCTGGAGTATCAAGGAGGACCGCCGAGTCGCCGGCGGCGATCTCGAGCCGGTCGCGGTTCCCGCCCGTGGTGTCATAGGACGATACGTGCACAAATCGCGCGGCCGTCGGCTTGAGCAGGTGGTCGAAGGGGCCCTCCAGATCGGGCCGAGGTGGCGACCCGCAGGCGGTCAAAGCGATGAGCACCGCCATGATGGCTGTGTGGGCACGAGTAGGGTTTGAGTTCCGGCGAATCATGTCACGCATCTCCGTGCCAATGGATGGACGGGAACAGTCTGGCGCGCGAGTGTGCGGCGTCCCTGGCCGCACCCTAGCATTGGGCCGCCAGCGGCCGGCGTCTAGCCCCGGTTGTCTGGGCGTGGAGAGGAAGTTCCGGCGTCGGCGGGCAGCATGATCGGTCGATGCTGTCGCCATCTGGGTCTCGAGAGCACGGAGTGGGAGGCGCTTGCTCTGGCTTCCGAGCCGTGGGGGCCTCCGTGCTCTCGACTGTCTCGGGGCGGCGGAAGGTCGCGCGCTTCGCTCAGTTGGTATGCCAGCCCCAGAAGTCGCCGTAGAAGTCGCGTATCCTTTGCGCGTCCTCCTGTGAGATGGTGGCTCCGGGCTCCTTCATCATCTTGACAATCATATCCCAGCGTTCTTGGGGGCTGAGGATCGCCAGCTCTTTCAGCCTGTCGATGGTATGGCAGTGGGCGCACTTCATGAATGTGAGGGCCGCTTCGACCTTAGGAATTTCGTTGGCTGCGATGTGCGCGCCAGAAATCTGGTTCATGCGCGTCACTAGCTGAGTCACATCCATCTCGTAGCCATGCGCCTCGGCAAACGTCTCCTTGGTGTGACAACTCGTGCAGGTTCGCTCCAGCTTCGCCATCGCCGGGTTTGGCGGCCCCAGGCACACGGCAAGGTTTGCCAGCTCATCTTTGGTCACGAGTTCGTCCTTGAGGTGGGTCACATCCTTATGGAGCGAAAGCATCATCTGGGTGACAAACGCCAACAATATCAGGTTGACGGCCCCCAATAGTGCCAGAGCCAGTCTATGTCGTGGAACTTGCGGTTGAGTGGTTTGATCCATCGTCGGCCTCCATAGAACGGGTTACTTCGCGGCCGCCGCCGGCCGCGCCGCCGACAGGCGTTCTTCTCTGCGCTCTGGCTGTTGCTGTGTTGCTGTTGTGCGGTGCGGTTGGGCCGCGTAAATAGGCAAGTACTCTACGGCCAACCGATACGCGAGCAGGCCAATCGAGACTATCCCCACCGTGATCGCTATTTCGGACCAGGCCGGTGTATAGGCGCCATACTCGGGGATGCGCAGCCCGATCATCGCGACCCCGCTACGGTGGATGACTAGGGCCGCTATCGTGGCCAGCGAAGCCGTGAGCAGTCCACGGCGCCGAGACCGGACCTCGGGGGTCATGAAAAAGACCATTGCCAGCAACAGCAGGCCGATTTCCAGCCACCACCAGAGGCTTTGTAGGGAGGGCGAGATTGTCTGCCAAACGATGCCCCGCAGAATGATGTCGGCGATCCGCAGAGTCAGATAAAGACCGATAAAGTAAGGCATCGCGGATCCCAAGCGTGCCAGAAGTGACTGCTCAGACTTGTGGCCAAGGACTCGAGCGCTGGTCGCCGATTCGAAGATGACCATAGCCGGCCCGATCATCACGGCGGAGATGAAGAAGAGCGCGGGCAGGATCGGTGTGTACCACAGCGGGCTCAACTTGTCGACGATAAGGAACAGCGTCCCGAGGCTCGACTGGTGCATGGTCGACAACATGATGCCGGCGACAATGAGCAGAAGCGGCATCTGCTTGTCCCGAGGCATCACGCCCGCACGCATCAGGATCTCCCACGTCAAGAGCAAACCGAATGTTAGCCCGAGCCAGGCGAGGCTGTCCGTCATGGCGAAGGCGAAAAGACTCAGTGCCATGATGACGATCCAGGGTGAGGCTTCGCGCCAGGCCTGCAGCGCTCGTTCAAACCGCAAACGCTCGAGGACCACGGGAGCGAACTCGAGGCAGAGGACGAACGTGTAGAGCATCACACACCACGCGACCTCGAACATGGGGGATACGTGGTTCCAAGAGATCAGCGCGACCCAGATGTGCCAGGGTCGGCCGAGATCAACGGCAAGTGCGAAGATGAACAAGAGATATCCGAGTAGTGCGGTCAGTATCGCTGGCCGCGCCAGCGCGTGGAAGCGATGACCGCCAAAGAGGTGGACCAGCCCTGCCATAACGAAACCGCCCGCGGCCAGGGCGATGCCCACGAGTACGTCAATCCCGATCCAGAAGCCCCAGGGGTAGCCATCGCTCAGGTTCGTGACCGCGCCCAGCCCGAAGAGGAACCGGTAAGCGATCAGGCCCAGCCCGAAGATGCCGAGCAGCATCAGGACTATCATCCCGCGGGTTGGTCGGATGAGTAGGGAAGCTTTGCTACTCATGTGCTTGCTCTTGGTCGAATACGTGAGGGTCCCTCCGACGGTTGACCAGCCATGCAGCGGCTCCTAGGAGCAGGGCCAGGCCATTGAACACATAGGGAATTGCTGTCATCGCTGGGCGCGTCAGATCGCGGTACGAGCGCAGTGGCAAGTCACGGCGATAGCCGAGATCAGCGAAAGGGCGGCGCGCCAGATGTAGGAAGTTCGTGCCGCCAGCCTCTCTCTCTCCGTAGACGTGGTGAACGTAGCTGCGAGGTCTCTTTTCGATTCTCCGGTGCGCTTCGGCAAGCAGCTCGCTCCGACGTCCGAAAGCGAGCGCCTTCGTGGGGCACGCCGCGACGCAGGCGGGAGGATCCCCAGCCTGCAGCCTGTCGTAGCACATGTCGCACTTACGGACGCGCGGATTTGCTGAGTCCCACTCGAACCGCGGTACCAGAAACGGACACGCCATCATGCAGTAGCGACAGCCCAGGCACAGATCCTCATGCCAAATGACCGGACCCTCGGGCGTCTTCTCGAGAGCAGCGACGGGGCAGCTCGAGACGCAGGCGGGCTCGATGCAGTGCATGCATTGAACCTTACCGAAGGCCGCCGTCGATGGGTCTGCCTCGACCTGATGAAATGTCACGTATGTGAAGACATCGGGCGCCAGCGCCCGCGCGTCCTCTGCGGGTCGTCCTTTGAATATCTCTTCCGGAGTACGTCCGAGATCGTTGTCTTTCGCGCAAGCGATCTCGCAAGATCGGCAGCCGATGCACAACGTCGAATCGAACAGCAGCGCGTATTGTTCTTGCGCCCGAGCCTCGAGCTTGGCCAAGCCGGCCTCGGCGTGAGGATCCGGATCGACCTCGCTAGCCAAGGCCTCCGCGGCGGCGAGCCCCGAGGCTGTGGCGAGGGCTGCGGTCGCTCCACTTCCCCTCTTCAAGAAGTCCCTACGCGACACATTCTCCATTCTTAGTGGCCTTTCGGGTTCCGAGTTGACGGCTCCAAGCGCTCCTCGCCCACGGCGTCATTCTCTGCGGCCAAGGGACCACGTGTGCCTTCTGGGTGGGCGGATAGGAGGGCCGTCAGCCTTGCGGGTCGGTTCAGAAGCGCGTCCATCTTCGCCCGGATCCGTGCCACGGTCTCAGGTGGTCTCACGGTCAGGTGGTTGCTAACACCGCGCACCGCGGGCAACCTGAGAATGGTTTCCTCTGCGTCAGTCCTCTCGCAGGCCAGGTCCACTTCCCCTTCCAGCGTGACCCACCCGTGCTCGACCCTTACTACGAGTCTGTTCTCCATTGACCCGAGTCTCTGCGCTAGGTGATCGACCACGCGGTGGGCGATCGCTGTGTCGCTGCGGCTTCGCTGATCTGCGGTGCCGACTCGGGTGGTTTGCATCACAGCAGTTACACCGGGCACACGTGAGACCACTTGCTCGAGGGCACGGGCTTGCTGCTCGGTGTCTAGGAATCCGGACAGGGTCACGACTCCGCGGCTGACAGCGATGCCGAGGTCGTGGTCGCCTAAGTCCAGGTCGGACTCGAGTGCGTGCAGAATGAGTTCATGCAGTTGAGCGTCTGAAACTCTCACTTTCCGATCTTATCCTCACTGACAAACTTGTGAATCGGGTGTGCTTTCACGGTGATCATATTGATGACGCCACGAACGCCATCGATGTTGTTGACCGATTCCTCGACCGGGATCCTCTGCCGGTCGGAGTCGACCTCGCCCATGAGAGTCACCCAGCCACGCTCCACTTTGCCGATAATGCCGTTGCCTAGACCGCCGAAGGACCACTGCAGAATGTCAGCTAAGGCGTGAGCGATCTCGGTGTCAGTGACCTCATGGTCTCCGGGTCGGCCCACGCGGAGATCAATGGCGACGGCCATGATCCCGGGGATGCGAGCCACGCTCTGCTCAACCGCGAACTTGTCCTCGTAGGTGTCGGTTCGACCCGAGAGGGTCACGACGCCGTCGTGCACGGCGATCCCGATCTCCTGCCTGCTCAAGGCGGCCGTGGACTCGAGCGTGGATAGCACCCTTCGATGCAATTCGCTGTCTTTGGTTCGCATGTTACCCCCACGACTCTGAGGTACGACGGTCGAGCCCGTATTGGACCGACTGGAACCTCATTGTTGACGTTAGACGGATGGTGTTGGAGGCGTAATCCGTGCTTGTGCCTAGCTATGTTTCGGCTTCTACGTATTGGTGCCCTGGGGGCACCGCGCTATGTCTACAGAAGGTCGTGCTAGCCGCATGTCTGCGGTTTATTTAGCATAGGCATGATCGGTCGGCGGCCGGTCGCGTCGCAGGAGTCGCGAGATGCGCTGTTCCGCCGACGAGCAGGTTCAAGGAGGTGTTCGTTTGCGGGAATCGGGGCCGGCCAGTCCGGTGGAGGCTGAACAGCTCGACCGACTGAGCGAGATCATTCCCGTCGGTCTAGTCCGCACCGATCGGGTCGCCAATTGTCTGTACGCGAACGACCGTTGGTGTCAGCTGACAGGCCTGCCGAGACAGGATACGATGGGTTCTGGCTGGCTGCGTGCTGTGCATCCGCGGGATCGAGAGGTCTTGCTGAGAAATTGGCGGGAGGCGTCGGTGGGAGGGCGCGAGTTCGCCGAGGAGTTTTTCGTGGAGACGCCGGAGGGCGAGACGCGCGTCGTGTCCTGTCGTGTGGTCCCGCTCGTCGCCGACGACGGCAGTTTGCAAGGTCACCTGTGGGCGTGCACCGATGTTACGGAGCGGCAGCGGACCGAAGAAAAGCTGCGCGAAGTGGCCGATGAGTTGGAGGAACGTGTCAAGGAACTGAACTGTCTGTTCGGGATCACTCGCATCTCGGAGCAGTATCGTGAGTCTTTGACTGAGATCTTGAGTAAGACGGTCGAGCTCCTCCCGCCTTCGTGGGAGCACTCGGATGTCGCATGTGCTCGGATCGTACTTGGGGGGCTGGAGTTCAAGACGAATAACTACGCGGACACGCCATGGATGCAGCGGGCGGGCATCAGCATGCACGGCGAGGAGATCGGTTGGGTAGAGGTCGGCTACCTGAAGGCGATGCCTGAGCGGGACGAGGGACCATTCTTGACGGAGGAAAGTAGTCTTCTCCATTCGGTCGCCGAGCGGCTGGGTCGTGTCGCGGAACGTTTGGACGCGGAGAAGAAACTCGACGAGAAGGAGAACGAGCTAAGGAGCCGTCTGACACATCTAGCGCGGCTAGGAGTCATGGGAGAGATGGCGTCTAGTATCGCCCATGAGGTGAACCAGCCGCTGACGGCCGTGGCGACGTATGCGCAGTCGTGCCAACGCATGATCAAGACTGGCTTGCTTGAGGAAGGCGAAGCAATGGACGCGCTGGATCGGATCAGCGCCGAGGCGATGCGGGCGGGAGACATCGTGCATCGCCTTAAAGCGCTAGTCCGCAAGCATAAGGGTCGACGGACGGATGTGGACGTCAACGACCTGATCCGCGACATCGAGCGTCTGGCCTCCGCGGATGCGAGACTCCATGATACCGTACTGCGAATGGAACTTGCGCCGTCGTTGCCATCAGCCGTGGCCGACGGAATTCAAATCCAGCAGGTGGTGCTCAACCTGATTAGGAACGCCATCGATGCAATGGAGGGCGTGGAGTCGAGGCAACGGGGAATAGTTGTGCGCTCCGAGCCGGCGGAGGGAGAAATACAGATCAGTGTCAGCGACAACGGCTGTGGGATCTCTGGGGATCTCGATGCAGAATTGTTTCAACCTTTTTTCACGACAAAGAGGGAGGGGTTGGGCATAGGGCTATCGATCAGTCGATCGATTGTCGAGAGCCACGATGGCCGGATGTGGTACGTCCGGAACACAGATGGCGGCACCACTTTCTATTTCACGCTACCGGTGCGTTCAAAGGGCAATGACTGAATCCAAGCCGACAGTATTCATCGTCGATGATGATCGCGGGGTGCTCGATTCTCTGAAGTTCCTCATGCGCTCGGTTGGCCTTTCTGCCGAAACCTATCAATCGGCCATAGAGTTTCTTGCGGCGTTCGACCCCGAGCGGCCCGGCTGTTTGGTTCTGGATGTTCGTATGCCGGAAATGAGTGGCTTGGAGCTTCAGGAGAGGCTTGTGTCGATGGGCTCCAATCTGCCGATCATCTTCATAACGGCGCACGGGGATGTCCCGATGGCGGTGCAGGCGGTCAAGGCAGGAGCTGTGGATTTCGTCCAGAAGCCGTTCCGTGATCAAGAGCTTATCGACAAGATCCAAAGTGCGCTGAAGCAGGATGCCGAATTGCGACAGCAGATCGCCGATCGCGAAGATATCCAAGACCGCATTGAATCGCTCACCCCGCGGGAGCTCGAGGTGATGCACCTGGTCGTTGCGGGCAAACCGAACAAGGTCATCGCCCATTCGCTGGAGATAAGTCAGAGGACAGTGGAAATCCACCGCTCCCGTGTCATGGAGAAGATGCAGGCGAGGTCCGTACCTCACTTGGTTCAGATGGTGATCCGGGCCGATTGGCGAGAGGGCGAGCCCTAGAACGGGCCGCCCATGGCTGTCTCAATTCGGGGTGGGGGTCTCGAGCGGTAGTGCTGGGGAGGGGAAGGCCCAGGTTCTTAGCGGTGGGTGACCGAGGCGACTCAGCTCGCTCACGATCTCGCTTTCCGCCAGCGGAATCGAGGCCTCGACTTCCGGGCTCATACTCAACCCTGTCGTTGCCTCTCCCCGTGCCACTGTCACGAGTAGGACACTCGCGATAGCCTTTCCGCTAAGCTCGAGCAACTGCAATGCCTCTCTAAGACCCAGCTCGCAAGGACTGCCTTTTTGACCGATGCCCATCGGTATCTCGTTGTGGCGGCAGGTCTGCAGGACCCCCGGCTCTCTCCCGGACGGCAACGTGTCGACGACGATCAGTGCCCTGGAGCCGGCGATTCTCGGTAGCCAATCGAGTCCAAAGCCGCGCGCCTCGGAGACCCTTACAGCCGGGTCGAAGCGATAGAAAGCTTGCAACCGACGGATGACATGGGGCCCGAATGCGTTGTCGCCCATCAATACGTGCCCTAGCCCGAGGACCGTTACAGCCGGCATAGAGACACTCCCTCAGGCGCCTGAACGGCGCGAACCTGGTTCACTGTTCGGTAGTCTGCCACGGCGAAATGTGTCTGGAGGCTAGGCGTGAACGCTGTGGTGTGCAAGGCCCTCAATGGGCCGGGCGCCGCGTGCGGAACCGGACGACGCGTCGGTGGGTTCCTCACTCGCCGAAACCGGCCTAATTACAAGGGTTTGATTGTGCCGGCTCCTTGAAACATGTAAGTAACGTTGTCGTATCAGTTTGGGGACAAGCTGCCGGCGTCGCCGCCGCCGTTGCTCGGTCGGCCTCGGGTTCCTCCGGTCTCGTCCGGGCTAGGTTCCCGGAGGGGCCTATCTTCCCCGCATGCAACCAAGCCCGGCGATCAACGCCAGCGGTTTCAAGCGAAAAGGTCCATCTGACCTGGTTGACCAGGTCGGCAAAACGACGACGTCGAGAGCGTTGGGTGTTCGGTTCCAATACCGGTACGGCGGCACGCCAACTCGAACATTTCGGACGCCTGCTCCGCGAAATGGCCTTCCCCTCTCCCCCGGGTACCGAAACGGGAATCATACATCTTGCCGCGCCGCATTCCACGGATGCGGTTCACTACCTTGTCTTTGCGGTCCGGTAAGTGAGCGTCGAGCCAGCGTTCGAAAAGTGGCGCCACGGCCGCCGGCAGTCGCAGCATGATGTAGCCGGCGGCCGTGGCACCGGCCTCTGCCGCGGCGGCCACGATCCGCGGCAGTTCGTGATCGGTTAGGCCAGGGATCACAGGTGCGATGCTGACCGCTGTTGGAATGCCGGCCTCCGCCAGAACGCTGATGGCCTTTAGTCTCCGCCCGGGGGTGGATGTTCGAGGTTCGAGAATACGGTGCAGTCCATCCTCCAGGGTCGTGATCGATAGGCACACACCAACGGCTCGGTGTTTGGCCAACTGTCGCAACAGGTCCTGGTCGCGCGTCACCAAGAAGTTCTTGGTCGTGATCGCGACGGGGTTTCGGAATTGGGCTAGGACCTCGAGACAGCGACGCGTGAGGCGCAAGCGCCGTTCGGCCGGCTGATAGGGGTCGGTGACGCCGGAGAGCTGAATCGTCTGCGGTTGCCAGCGCTGAGAAGAGAGTTCGGCCCGCAGCAAGGCCGGCGCATCCGGCTTGACCAGGATCTTGGTTTCGAAATCTAGGCCGGCTGAGAAGCCGAGGTACTCGTGAAAGGGGCGAGCGTAGCAATAAATGCAGCCGTGCTCGCAGCCCCGGTACGGGTTGATCGAGACCTCGAATCCGACGTCCGGGCTTTCGTTCCGGGCGATGACCGAGCGCGAGGCGTCGCGCAGCAACTCGGTCCTGGGAGCCGACTCGTCAGCGTTTCGCCAAGTGTCGTGGACAACTGCCAATCGCTCGAACCGATTGGCTGGGTTGTCAGTCGTGCCACGTCCGCGGATGGTAGGGGGGGTCATCGACCTCCGGATGGGTTCGTCAACAACACCAAACTGCTGATCTGGGAACTAAAACGTACACTTTCGGTTTTTGTTCGGCAAGGGGCCCGGCCTGCGAAGGCCCTTGCCCCAACCGGCTGTGGCGTGGAGATTTCCGGTTCTCGTGTTTTGAGTCTTACCCAACCAGAAGCGAGCGAGCTATGGAAGCGACCCGCAAAGGGATACTCACCGTCGGTGCTGTCGTTGCGATCGGGGTCGTCGGCGCGGCCGTAGCCCTCATGGCGAGGGCGAAGCCAGGACCGGCGACGGCTGTTCTCGAGCAGGTGCCGACGGTAACTGTGTACAAGACACCGACTTGAGGCTGTTGCAACGCGTGGGTGGTTCACCTGCGTAACAATGGATTCGAGGTCGACGCCGTCAACGTCAGCGAGGCCGAGCTGATGTCGGTGAAGACGCGTTACGGCGTGGCGAACGAGTTGGCCTCCTGTCACACGGCGCTCGTGGATGGCTATGTGGTCGAGGGGCATGTTCCCGCCGAAGACGTCGTGCGCATGCTGCGCGAACGCCCGGAGATCGTTGGCCTCACCGTGCCCGGGATGCCGGCTGGCTCGCCGGGTATGGAGGTCCCCAGCGGCGAGAAGGAGCGCTACGACGTCCTTGCCTTCGATGAAGCGGGCAATACGAGCGTCTTCGCACGTCACTGACTCGCTTGGATAGGGCGCCGAAAGGGAGGGAAGGCGCCCACAATCACCGCTTCACGGCCCACCGGCGTCGTCGACGCGACCTTGACGGGCGAGCGGCGTCGCGGGAGCGGAGATTTGCCCACCGTATCGATTCTCCCCTTGGTGAATGCTGCCGAGATCGGGTAGCTTGCAATAGCGCAAAAGGCGTTCATCCACCGGGAACCGGGAGGACGTATGCATCGCTCGATTTTCGGTCATGCCGGCTGGCTGACTGGGCGAACTGTCCTGATCTTGGCCGTCCCCACCGTTGTCTGGGCCGGATCGATGGCGCAGCAGGCGGGGGCGTCGGCCGAGAGTCTGATCCAGGCCGCCCGTGAAGAGATGGTCGGGGCTCGCTATTGCTTTCTCATCACGCTGGACGACTTGGGGCAACCGCAAGCGCGCCTGATGGACGCGTTCGAGCCTGAGGCGGACATGACCGTCTGGATGGCGACGGATGCCAGGACTCGCAAGGTACGCCAGTTGCGACACGATCCGCGTGCGAC
>JASFMO010000061.1:0-12657 GCA_050117535.1 Gemmatimonadales bacterium
CTGGCAATCCTGGAAGTCACGACAGCGGAGGGCGCCCGCCCAGCTCCGCGAAGTGGGCCGAGCTGCCCTCGGTCGTGACGAGCTGGCTGCCCGATTAGCTAGCCGCACCCGAGCACTGTAGGCTAGGTTTCATTTCCCAGTCCGCCACCCGCGGTATCTGCAACGGATTCATGCAGATAGCGAGGCCTTCGCCAGTTTCCGTTCTCAACCCCCCCGCCGAAATGCCCAGCCCGCGCCGCTTTTCCGGGATGTCCGCCTTGGCCCGCTCCTTGCCCTCTCACCAATCCCCGACGGTTGTCCCTTCTCTGTCCGCACGGCCGCCCGAACGCGGCGGCAACGAATACTCAGAATATCGCGACACGCATATGACCAGCCCCGGCCGGCAGCGGCGCACCTGAGGCAGCGGAATCAGGAGGAGATCCCATGGCCACCTTCCTCAAGAGCCTTCGCCCCAACGGCGAAGACTTGCGGACGCAGGTCGACCAGCTCGTCCAGAACAAAGAGCAGCTGGAGCAATTGGTCGACCGCGCCTCGCGCTCGGCCAGCGAGCTCAACCAGCTTTCGACGCCGATCTCGGCGGCACAGCAGGCGGTTGTCTCCATCGGCGAGCACATGAGCGCACTGGAAAACCGCATGGGCGCCCTTGAGCGGCTCGGCTCGCGCATGGCGAAGTTGGAAGAGGCGGCGGAGAAGGCGGCCAACGCGCACGCGCGCATCGAAGCGCAGCTGAGCCACTCGGTGGAAGACGCCCAGCGGATCAGCGCCGAGATGGAGGAACTGCGGCACACCGCCGAGTTGGTGATGACGTTGAAAGAAGAGATGGCCACCTTCCTGAGCGACGACAGCCCCCTCCAACAGATGCGCTCCAACGCCAACCAGCTCGGGAAGCAGGTGCGCGACCTGAACGAGGGCTTCGGGCGCATCCGCGACCGGCAAGACGAGATGTCGCGCGCCTACAAGCACGCCATGTCGTGCTTCAACGCGTTCGAGGTGCAGTACCAGGGCATCGCGAAAGTGGTCGAAGCGACCGAGAAGCGGGTGAACGGGCTGCAGGACACGGTGGAGAGCCTTGGCGAGATCGCCGAGGGCGTGTCCGACGCCCGTCACCAGCTCGGCACGCTGAAGACCCTGGCGGAGGGGATCGGCCAGAAGGTCGCGGCGCTGGATAAGCAGCGCGAGGCGATCGATCAGGCGGCAGGACGCGCCGAGAGTCTCTCGGCCGTGATGCGCGAGATCGACGCCGGCATGCATCGGCAGGCGGAGTACCGCGAAGGCCTCGATAGCCTGGGCGAAGCCGTCGAGCGGTTGCACGCACTGCACCAGGACGTGCTGGCGCGCTCGGACGACATCACGGGTCGCCAGGAGCAGATCGAGTGGATGGAACAGGGGATGAAGCAGGGCCTGGCGGAGCTGCGCGAGAAACTGGACCAAAGCGCCGAACGCTTCGAGTTGGAGAATCGCGGACTCGAGACGGTCAGCCAGCGCATCGCCGACCTGCGCTCGGCGGTGAGCGACTGCGAGGCGCGCTTCTCAACACTGGACGAGCGGAGCCGCGGCCTGGCCGAACTGCGCTCGCAGGCCGAGAACCTGGTACAACGGGTGGCCTCGGTGGGCGAGGACGTGCAACAGCTCGAGGAGGAAGCGGGCCACACCCGCACGCTGCGAGCCGAGGTCGAGCGGCTGGAGGAGGCGATCGGCGAGACGACGGAGCGGATCGGCCGGATCGAAGATGCCAAGCCCGCCATCGCCTCGGCGTTGGAGGATCTGGGCAATCTGAGTCGCAGCCGCGAGGCGATGCAGGAGAACCTGGAGCAGATGCGCCTGGTCTACCGCGAGATCATGCGGGTGCGCGAGGGCCAATCGCACACCGAGGCGTGGCTGGCGACGACCGAGGACAGCCTGGCCAAACTGCAGGAGCAGGTCACCGACCTCGAGACGATGACGCCCACGGTCGAAGCGGTGCGCCGTGAGTGCGAGCGGGTGAGCGAGTCGATGACGGCCATCGAGTCGCGTCGCGAGTTCATCGACGACGTTCACGAGCGGCTCGGCGAGCTGGCGGCGGTCAGCTCCGAGATCGATGCGCGCAGCAAGGGCCTCCAGTCGCGCATGCAGACCGTAGAGGAACGCTTCGTCGCGCTGGCCAGCAAGTCCGAGGATGCGGACCGCGTCGCCAAGACGATGGGGACGGTCAACACGTCGGTCGAGGACGCCGAGCGGCGGATCACCGAAGTCGCGAAGTTGATCAATTCGCTGGAGAACCGCTCGGAGGAGATGCAAAGCCTATCCGAGCGAGTCCGCTTCATCGGTCAGGAGTTGGATCAGCGACAGACCGCGTTGGAGAAGGCGACCGAGCACCTCGAGCGGGCGGCGGCATTGCGCGAGGATATCGCGGGAGACATCCAGCGGCTGGAGGAGCTGTCACAGTCGGTGGCCGGCAAGGCCGGATCGGCCGAGAAGCATGCGGCCGAGCTCGACGAAATGGTACAGCAACTGAAAGACCGCTCGGAGAAGCTGGCGGAGGTGGACAAGCGCTTCGACGCGTTCGACGAGCAGCTGAAGAAGTGGCAGCTGTCGGAGGCGGAGATGAGCCACGCGCTAGACCGCCTAGAGACCCGGCAGTCGACGGTCGACTCGCTGCAGGCTGACATCAAGCACATGTTCGAGATGGCCGAGCGCACGGTCGAAGACGCACGTGCGATCTCGGCTGCGCAGCAAGAGCTGCAGGCGACGCGCGGTGAACTGGAGGCGACGCTGCAGCGGCTACGCGCCGCCGACCAGGTCGTCGAGGGGCTAGAGGATCGCAAGCGCAAGATCGAGCAGGCCGAAGGCCGGCTGGCCCGCGCCGAGGCGCTGATGATCGATATCCAGTCGAGTCTCGAAACTTTGGAGAGCCAGAAAGCGATGGTCGACTACGTCGTCCAGAAGGCCGGCGCGCTCGCCTTCCAGGCCAAGCAGGCAGAGGCGTTGATCGAGTCGCTGCGCGAGGAGCGCGAGTTGACGAGTCGGGTGAAGACGGCCTTCGCGCGGTTGCGCGAGGACGGCGCTACGGCAGCCGAGCCGGATCTGCAGCCGGCTCAGGACGACGAAAGCGAGAACGAGAACGAACACGACGACGATCACGATCAGGAGTAGGAGTTAGACAGACAGCCCAACCCTCGAAGCAAGTAACCTTTCCGCACACGGGCCGCCGGGCAACCGGCGGCCCGGCCCGTTTTTGGAGACGCAGAACTCTCAGTCCTGTAGCCACCCACAGCGGCTGAGCGATCACGATTAGGATCGGGAGTTGGAGGTTGAAGAGAGGTGGAATCGGGAGGGTGGCGTATAGCCGATTGACGCTGCGAATCGGGGTCCGTAGCTTGGGTTATTACCCCAACCGACTACCAGGCATCCGATTGGCGAGCGCTACGCCGCTGGTTGTCTGGCCCGACGGCGCACGATCGTTCCGGGGAGGCTCGGCGCCGTGAGTCCGTCCAGCGGCCATCCGATGTCATTCCTTGTTCCTCGCCTTTGCGGATGATCTGGAACCCGTTCCAGAAGGAGCCATCCTATGCGAAGGCAGCTGCTGGCCTCGATCGCGGTGCTCGTCCTGGCCCTCGTGTTCGGGTGCGAGAGAGCGGTGACCGACACGGGACGAACCAGCGACGCCGAGGTACTGTCCGCGCAGCTGGACACCGACCCCGGTTGCACCGACGGTGACTGTCCACCCGACCCTGGCTGCACCGACGGTGACTGTCCGCCCGACCCCGGCTGCACCGACGGTGACTGCCCGCCTGACCCCGGTTGCACCGACGGTGACTGCCCGCCTGACCCCGGTTGCACCGACGGTGACTGCCCGCCTGACCCCGGTTGCACCGACGGTGACTGCCCGCCTGACCCCGGTTGCACCGACGGTGACTGTCCACCATATCCGGCGACCCTCACCATAGACATCAAGCCGGGCAGCTACCCGAACTCTTGGGGCTGCAGCGCCGTCGATGGTGCACTGCCCGTCGCCATTATCTCGGGGGATGACTTCGATGCGATGAACGTCAACGCCGACCTCATCCGCTTTGGCGAAATGGGGACCGAAGCGGAGGAAGTGCATCGGACGCAGGACGGCAGCGCCAAGCGCCATGAGGAGGACGTGAACGGCGACGGCTCGCTCGACCTGGTCTTCCACTTCCGCTTCGGGGACACCGGCTTCAGCTGTGACGACATCCCGGCCGGTGCAACGGAAAAGACGCTGATCGGAAAGCTGCAGGGCAAGACGTTGGACGGCACTGATTTCAGCGCGGCCGACGAACTGCGATTGGTGAAGGGATAGGATCAGCGGCTGGCGCCGAGTTGCCGGACCCGGGTTGCTCTCGCAGAAGCCGCTCCAGCCCGATCAGCGCGCTGAGGTTGTGCCACGCATAGTCAATGCGCACGAAGGTGTCGTGGATGCCCTCGGGGAACGCACCGTGCCCCAGTGTCGGCATGCTCAGAAAGTAGAGGCGCGGCTCGACATACTGCAGCTGCAGGCTGAAACCGACGCCGTTCTGCACCATCGGCATCAGCCAGCTCTCCTCGTCGCTGCCGGCGCGGCGGGCGATCTCGATGGCGGCCAGCAACCCTTCCATGCGGGCCGCCACATGGGTCACGTCGGGCGGGTCGTAGAACGAACCGAGGTAGTCAATGTAGCCGGAGGCCACGGTCGGGTTCTCCGCCGTACGCTGCTGGAGCTGGATCGCGCGAGCGATGCGCAGGGCCTGTACGCGGTAGCGATCGTCGCTCGAGATCCGGTGCAACTCGCTCAGCGCGATCATCTGCCACTGGTCGTGCTGGAGCTGGTTTAGCTCGAGTCCAGCATCACGCTCCTCGATGATGAAGCGTTCCATCAGTTCGGCCGCCTCCACCCAGCGCTCATCTGGCTCTACTCGATTCAGCCCCAGCAGTCCCACCATCGCCTCGCCGGGATAGAACAGCACCGGCGTATCGCTGGTGCGCGCCTCCGGTCCCCAATCGAAGTAGTGCGTTACATCGCCGTCGGCGTGGATCTGGGTCAGGATATGGCCGGCGATTCCGCGCATCTGAAGCAGATAGCGGCGGTCGCCGGTGAACTCGGTGTAGGCGGCGAACGCGGCCAGGGCCAGGCCTTGTCCGCCGAGCTTCGAGTAGCGGTCGTAGACCACGTGCGCCACCGTGGGCCCGTCGTCCAGCGGCCGTTCCCTTACGTGGCGCGCGATGAACTCCAGCGCGCGGCGGCCGGCCCTGACGTAGCGCCGGTCGCCGGTCCGGACGTAGGCTTGCATAAGGCCGTAGGCAGCACCGGCGTGACGCACCATGTTGTACGACCTGGAGGTCTGGCCCTTCGCCGGATCGAGGCCATAGACGAAGCGACCCTCCACATCGTTGACGCGCTCGAGGTAATCGGCGGCGGCGACGATGCGAGCGTAGAGAAGATCCGGCGTGATCTGGGGGCGATCCCAAGCGTGCGTCCGGTAGAGCCGCACGACGTCGTCGCCCACCTCGAGCCAGGATTCGGTGCGGAAGCGGATCATCGGAACGCCGTCCGGGATGCGGCTATCCCCGCCCGGTACACGGCCCTCGAGTACCCTCCGAATCCCATGAACGTCGGCACGCCGGCCGATCCTCGCTTGCAGACCGCGTTCTACTATCTCGGAGGGGACGACGAATGCCGCGCTCTGCTGATCCCTGGCATTCACCCAGAAGCCCACCAACCCAACGTCGTGCCAGGCCGTTCGCAGTCGCTCAAGCTTGAACCCAGCCGCTTCCGCCTCGGTCGCGATGTCGAGCTTGAGGCGCGCGCCGCTCACTTGACCCCGGTGATCAGTCGCCGCCTGGACAACGGACTCGCAAAGATCGGCGCCCTTGCCCGTGGAAACGCGCCGCACGCGACCGGCCTCGTAAGCGGTGAGAAAGACCCGGCGACCCTCGAAGCTGCACAGTACTTCCAACGCAGCGGGGCGTTCGCCATCGGTCGCCACGGCGCGCGCCAAACGGAGCGCCGCTCGCATCGGGCCAGGCTGTATCAACAAGGTGTTGCCGTCGCGCCCGATGCCGAACTCCCCAAGCGCCCCGCGCTCGGACGCGCAGCCAGCTACCGCGGTCGTGATCAGCAGTGCGGCGACAGCGATCCGCACGAGGGGACCCAACTTACTCCTCGCGCAAAGCGACGACCGGGTCGACGCGCGCCGCGCGCCGCGCCGGAACCAGGCAGGCGGCCGCCGCGATGGGCACGAACAGCGCGGCGATCGCGGCGAAGGTGAGAGGGTCCGCGGGCGCGACGCCCACAAGCAGGCTGGACATGAAGCGCGTGACCCAGAACGCCGCCACGAGACCGATCGCTAAGCCGATGGCGGTCAGCCCGAGGCCCTGTCGGAGCACAAGCCCCAGAATGGAGACCGACTCGGCGCCGAACGCGATGCGAACGCCAATCTCGGCCGTGCGCTGTCGGACTACATAGGCGATGACGCCGTACAGGCCGACCGCCGCCAGAAGCAGCGCAATGATGCTGAACACACCGATCAGGATGAGGGCGAAGCGGGTGGGCGCCATGGCCTCGCTGACGTAGTCGTCCAACGTTCTCACGTCGGCCAGCGGTAGCAGCGGGTCCATCTCGGCAACCAGAACCCGGATTTGGTCGGTCAGCCGCGCTGGCGGGAGGCTGCTCCGCACGACGTAGATCAGCGCCCCCGGATCACCGACGTAGCGGGTCGTGAAGTAGACGGTCTCGCGGCCGTCCGCCGCCAGCGTCTGCGCCCGCTGGTGCTCGACGACGCCGATCACCTCTACCCACTGCGGATCGGTCGTGGTGACGCGAATCAGCATCCGCTTCCCCACCGGCGCCTCGTTGGGCCATGTCAGCTCCGCCAAGCGCCGGTCGATCACCACCACCGCCGCGCTGTCGGCGAAATCCGCTTCGTTGAACGTGCGGCCGGCCAGCAGCCGCGTGCCCATCGTCTCGAGGTAGCCGGGCAAGACGATCCGGTAGTCGGCCTGACCGTACGCCGTCTCATCGGTCAGGGCCGCCTCGGTACCGTAGCGCCCGGCCAGGAAGACACCATCGAGCGGCAGCGGGAACGTCGCGCTGACCCTCTCGACACCGGCCAGCCCCTCGATACGATCAGTCAGCAAGCGCGCGAAATTGGCCCGCGCCTCGGCCTCTTCGTATCGCGCGAAGGGGAGTTGAACGCGGAAAGTGAGCACACCCTCGGGCTCGAACCCCGGCCGCACGCGCTGCAGCTCGATGAAGCTCCGCACCATCAAGCCCGCGCCGATCAGCAGCACCAGGGACAGCGCGACCTCGAAGGCGACGATACCGTTGCGGACCAGGCGTTGTCGCGTGCGCGACAGCGTGTGGCCGCGATCGCGGAGCGAACTGGCCAGGTCGGGCTTCGACGCCTGCAGCGCCGGGATCGTCCCGAACAGCAGCGCGGCCCCCAGCGCCGCCGCCAGCGTGAAGACCAGGACCACTACATCGATCCCTACCGAATCGAGTCGCGGCAGGTCTTGGGGCCGCAGCGCCAGCAACAGCTGGATGCCGCCCCACGCGATGACGAGGCCCACGGCTCCGCCTAGCACGGCCAGAACCCCGCTCTCCACCAACATCTGACGAATGAGCCGGAATCGATCGCCGCCCATGGCCGAGCGGATCGCCACTTCGCGCTCGCGAATCGACGCTCGTACGAGCAGCAGGTTTGAGACGTTGGCGCAAGCGATCAGTAGCACGAACCCGACGGCGCCCAACAACGCCAAGACCAACGGCCGCACGTGTTGGGTTACATCCCGCTGCATCGGAGCGATGCGGACGTGGTAGCCCGCCGTCTCGGACAGTTGATCGATCTCGCGTATGCGCGCCGCAATGCCGTCCATTTGCGACTGCGCCTGCTGAATGGTGACCCCAGGTTGCATCCGCCCAAAGACGCTGAACACGGCGTTCGCCCGGGTGGGCCAGTTCTCGAAGTCGATGCGCGGCGCGAACCAGAGGTCGATGTTGGAGGACACCCCGGTCCCTGGGGGTGTCAGCAGCTTGAAGCCACGCGGCATCACGCCGACGATCTCGGCGGCGTTGCCCCCGACCTCGAGCGTCCGACCCACCGCAGTGGAATCACCGCCAAATCGCCGCAGCCACAGGCCATGGCTCAGCACAACGGCGGTGGGCGGCGCGGCATCGGGGTCGACGTCGTCACCGATCGGCGCCGCATCGTCGGGCACGAAGTCGCGGCCGATGGCGGGCCGCACCCCGAGGACCGCGAGGAAGTTGGGCGTAACGCCGGCGAACTCGACCTGGACAGGGTCGCCGTCGCCGCCGGTCAGCGAGGTCTGCCCGGTGAAGATCCCGGCGAACGCCTCGAACAACGTGCCCTGCTCGCGAAAGTCCGTCAGGTCATACGGGGATGCCGGCCAGTACTCGATGTTCCGGTTGCGCAACTCGCCCCACGCGTAGACCAGTTGGTCCGGCTGCTCATAGGGTAGCGGGCGAAGCAGCACGGCGTTGACGACGCTGAAAATTGCGGTGTTGGCGCCGATACCCAGTCCGATCGTGATGACAGCGACGGCCGCGAAGCCGGGGCTGCGGGCCAGCGTGCGAAGTGCATAGCGCAGATCGTTCAACAGCGATTCCATGCGAGACCTAACCGGTGGAGGATCCAGGGTCTGTGGTGTTGCTTAGGATATAGACGTGTCGCCCGGCCATCGGGTTTCCCAACCCTCCATGCTGCGACCACTCGTCACGCCAAGCCCATCCGCTCTAACAGACGGCCGAATCGCGGATCGGATCGCAGATCATCGGCAGCAGGATCCACCTTCAGGTGAAAGACGAAAGACGACTTCTCGGCCACGGCGCGCTCCAGCCACTCGAAGGCGCGATCGCGCTCGCCCAGCGCCGCATAGATGTAGCCGATCTGGGCGGGATCGGCGTCCTGCTCCCCGATCGCCTTGTCGAGCAGCGCTCGCGCCTCTTCATCCGCGCCCTGCAACGCGTAGATCGCCGACCGGTGTGCGGTGATCCGGCCGTGCCCCTCACCGAAGCGATTGACCATCCAGTCGTTGGTCGTCAGCGCCTCTTCGAAGAGACCCCGTTGCGCGTAGAGGTATCCCGAGTAGGCCACGGCACTGGTGAAGTCCGGTTCGAGATCGAGCGCCTTCTTCAAGCGCCGCAGTGCGCCGTCCACGTCGCGCGCCAGATTGCAGATGATCGCAGCGGTGACAAGGATCGCGTGCGACAGCGGATCCAGCTGTTCCGCCTTCTCGGCTTCGTGCACCGCCTCGTCCATGCGGCCCAGCGCCGCCAGATAGGTGGAATACCACTGGTGGGCGGTGGCGTAGTTCGGGTTGAGCTCGATGGCGCGGCGATACTCCCGCTCTTCCCCTTCCCAATCGCGCTCGCGGCGCAGGACTTGCCCCATCGACGTGTGTGCCTCCGCCAGGCCTTCGTCCAACTCCAGCGCTTTCAGCGCCGCTGCTTTCGCTTCGGCGTTCGCCTCATCCGGGTCGTCCATACGGTACGAGCCGAGGAGCAGGTAAGCGTCGGCGATCCCCGAGTGCGCGGCGGCGAAATCGGGATCGCGGGCGATGGCCCGCTCGAACAGCTCGACCGCCTGTCTCAGCCCGTCCTCACTGCGCCGGTTCCAGGCGTGGCGGCCCTTGAGGTAGAGGCGATACGCCTCCACATCCTTGGTCGGCGGCCTCGGCGGCTCGAGCATCAGCGTCGGCAACGAAACCTCGAGCCGCTCGGCGATGGCACCGGCGATCTCGTCCTGGACGGCGAACACATCACCCAGCTCGCGGTCCCAGCGCTCAGACCAGAGGTGGTAACCATCGGCGACGTTGATCAGCTGCGCCGTGACGCGTAGCTGGTTGCCCGCCTGTCGAACGCTCCCCTCCAACACGGTGGTGACGCCGAGCCGCCGGCCCGCCTCTTTGACGTCGACGTTCTCGCCCTTGAACACGAACGAGGACGTGCGCGCCGCCACTCGCAGACCGCTCAACCTGGTGAGGCTGTTGATGATCTCTTCCGTGATGCCGTCGCTGAAGTACTCGTTCTCGGGGTCGCCGCTCATGTTTCTGAACGGCAGCACGGCAATCGAGGTCTCGCCGCGAGGAACGACGGGCGTCGCCGGCGGCGTGAACGTGTCCGTCCCAGCGCGCCGCGCGCCGGCCAGCGCGGTGACGAATTCAGCCCCGCAGTTGAACCGTGCGTCGGGCGACTCGGCCAGCGCAGTGCGGATGGCGTCTTGAACTTCGTCCGGTACGTCAACGGGATAGCTGAGCTCGGGCAACGGCTCGCTGGCCCGCTTCACGAGCAGGGCGATGGGCGTCGGCGCGCTGAACAGCGGCCCTCCGGTCAGTAGCTCGTGCAGAACCAGTCCGAGGCTGAAGAGATCGCTCCGCCCGTCCACCTCTCCGCCTTTCTCCGCCTGCTCGGGACTCATGTAGGCGGGGGTCCCAATCAGGACTCCCTCCTGCGTGAGGTCAGGGGTGCCCTGGCCCAAACCCGCTTCCGACAGCGCCTTGCCGATCCCAAAGTCGGTGACGACGGCGACGCCTTCGTTCATCATGATGTTGGCCGGCTTGATGTCCCGGTGCACGACGCCCTGGCGGTGTGCGTAATCCAGGGCCGAAGCGACAGCACGGACGATGTCCAGCGCCTCCTCGACCGGCAGCCGTCCCGCCTCGCGCAACCGATCCTTGAGCGTCGGCCCGGCGACGTAGGGCATGACATAGAACAGCAGCCCAGCCGCGTCGCCCGAGTCGTGCAGCGGCAGGATGTGAGGGTGGGTCAGGCGGGCGGCCAGCCGGATCTCGCGCAGAAATCTTTCCCGCGCGGCCTGCGAGGCCAGCCCCGGCTTCAGCACCTTCAGCGCCACGTCGCGATCGAGCTTCAGGTCCCGCGCTCGGAAGACCACCGCCATGCCGCCGCGGCCAGCCTCGCGCTCCAACTCGTAACGGCCCCGAAGCGCCGTACGCAGATCGGCCAGGCGCTCGGGCGCCAGGCTGGACCGGAAGTCGGCATCCCGGGCCCAGCCCGTCTGGCCGCGCGCCTTCGCGACGTTGTCAAAGGCCGCCTTGAAGCGGTCGATCAGGTTCGACATGAGGTTTGAGCTTATCCGACGTGGGAGCACACAGCAAGGTAGCGGTTCGTCGGCCCGGGCGGCCGGGCGAGCGCCAATGCGTACCCCTGCGACGGGAGCCAGCCCGCAACGGCCTTGGCGACCACCTTCCACCGTGTATCTTTGGCGCCATGACCGGCAACGGAGATCGACCCCTGTTCCGCCGCGCTCACCTCGGCCGCCTGGGACGCCGTCCGCGATCAACCGCGGTTCATCCGGCTACTGGAAGGGTCGGGCTCGTAAGCAAGGGGTCAGGCTCGTAAACAGGACAAGGCTGCCCAAGACGGGAGGTTGCCGTGATCGACCGCATGTCGCCCAAGCGCGCCCGGCGCGAGTTCCCAAAGCCTCTTTTCCGTATCGCTACGACAGCCGCCGTCTGCGGTTTTGCCGTCGCGTCGAGTCACTGCGCCGCGCTGAGGCACAATGTTGAGCCCCGTCCCGAAGCCGGGCCTCAGGTCCAGCGCGAGTTTCGGGCCGCCTGGGTGGCATCAGTGGCCAACATCAACTGGCCCAGCGAACCCGGGCTCCCCGTGGACGCTCAGAAGCGAGAAGCGGTCAAGCTGCTCGATCTGCTCCAGGCGCACCACTTCAACGCCGTCGTCTTTCAGGTCCGCCCCCAGGCCGACGCCCTCTACGAGAGCGAGCTGGAACCTTGGTCGTACTACCTGACCGGCGAACAGGGTCGAGCGCCCGACCCCTACTACGACCCGCTCCAGTTCTGGATCGAGGCCGCACACGACCGCGGGCTCGAGTTGCATGTCTGGCTGAACCCCTACAGGGCGCACCACAAGGAAGGCGGTCCGATCACCGAGCACTCGATCGTGAAGACCCGCCCCGAGCTAGTCGTCGAATTGAAGGACGGCTACTGGTGGATGGATCCGGGCCACCCCGACACCAAGGACCAGTCACTCGCCGTGGTCGTGGACATCGTGCGGCGCTACGACGTCGATGGCGTCCACTTCGACGACTACTTCTACCCCTACCCTTCCTTCAACCAGAACGAGGATTTTCCGGACGACGCGAGTTGGAACCGGTACCAGAGTGGCGGCGGCAAGCTGTCCCGCGGCGACTGGCGGCGCGCCAACGTCAACGCTTTCATCGAGGACGTCTACAAGGCCATCAAGGACGAGAAGCCGCACGTCAAGTTCGGCCTCAGCCCATTCGGGATCTGGCGGCCGAATCATCCCGAGTCGATTGAAGGGTTCGACCAGTACGGCCAGATGTACGCGGACGCGCGCCTTTGGTTGAACGAGGGCTGGGTCGACTATTGGAGCCCCCAACTGTACTGGCCCATCAACCAGATCCCCCAGAGCTACCCGGTATTGCTCGGATGGTGGACAAGCGAGAACAAGAAGCACCGCCATCTGTGGCCCGGACTCAGCGTCGGCCGGGTTCCCGGCGACCCGGGCGTCGACGAGGTGATCAATCAGATCATGATCACGCGCGGCATGGTAGGACAGAACCCGGGCAACATCCACTGGAGCATCGGGTCGCTGATGGGAAACGAAGGGCTGCTGCCGGGGATCCTGCAAGGTCCCTACGAACGGCCGGCGCTGGTCCCGTC